>PBPH01000058.1 GCA_002725475.1 Methanobacteriota archaeon
ATTTGATTCATGCTGGACTATTGACCACGACCCAATTCTAGCTTGAAAATATACATCAGCATCACCACTGAGCCACCAATTAATTGTAAATTCACTTCGGGAACTAGCTTCAAGGCGAATAGAATCTCCATCATCACCATTGGTTAGGTGCCCAGAAATGCTAGTTTCTGAAAATATAGGGGCGATCCAAGGGACGAAGGGCGCATCTCCAAAAGATGTTTCATCGGATGGGGAATGTTTTGCAAACCGTAGTGAATATAGGCCAGAATATACATCATTGGTGCTAATTTTAATCCATAATTCAGCATCTTGATGCTCTATCAAAATTCTGGAAGATTGATTAATAATTCCAGTGATAAATTGTTCTTGATAAACGGGTTCAAGGTTGCTGTTTGTACGTTTCCAAATATTAATTGTTAAATCAATAGAATGTGCAGCAACTCCAATTTCAATCAAATCCCCAATACTGCTATTCAATCGGAAAGAATCAACATCTTCTGAATGTTCTAGTGTCCCATTCCACCAAACCGCGCTATCGTCTATTAGCGAGCGGTCTAATTCACCGCATTCTAGTAGTGTTTTACAACCATCCATTTCAATTACTGGCCAAGTAGAATCATCTTCACCAGGGTTTGGGATATGAGATGGCGCATCTATAAATTCACCAGAATTCAAATCAAAGAAAATATGACTAATCATTAACTCTTGTGCTGTATCTCCTGCGCGAGTAACTACTATGGATACTTGACCCGCACTAAGATTTCCATCCAGTTCAAGATGAAATCTTCCAGTTGTGGAAAATTCCGTTCCCGAGGAATCAGTAACGGTAAGATTTATTTCTTCACAATTTGTTTCTGAAGGGCATGAAATGTAAATCCAAAATTGACTTTCACGTATGCTAATATTTTCATCCCAAATAGTGTCGCCAACTGATAACTCGATAGTTTCAGTATTTTTTGATATGATTGCTTCAGGCAGTTCTGTTGCAATCGGTAATGATGAGATTATCATCAGAAAGGCGAATATTACGGGTATAGATGCCCTGCTCACATCTTCACGGCTAGTATCTAGGCATTTAGAATCATTCAATTATGGCGCATAGGTGGCCACCATCGTGATTGACTCCACCCTTGGCCGAACCGTCGCCCACAGATTACGCCATTCCCGAGTAATTGCGTTAGGCGATAGAAAGTCTCCGATTTGTAAAACTCCAGCATTAGTAGGTACGGAAAATGATTTGGAAGATGCAAATATTGGTGCTGAAATAGTGCCCTTTATTGTTGGTTATGACAGTACTTCTTTACCTGCAAAAATGAAAATAACGGGGAGGGGTGCTCTTACAATGCCCTTTGATTGTGATAATCCAAAATGGGAATGTCAGTTGAATCATATCTTACCTCCTTCCTTGGAAGAAGCTGATTCTGGAGTGCGGGGCCGTTCTAATAGTGGTGTTCTAGCAATTTCTTGGCAATCATTGATGCACGATGTAAATTTATTGGAGTTAGAAGAACAACCAGAAATTATAGCAATTGTTGACGCACTACAATTGGCCAATCATCCCAATAAATTGGTAACCGCAATTTCTGCTATAAGAGTCACTTTTCCTTCCTCGTTGATTTGGTGCCCGGGAATTGGTGGGCCTGATAATCTAGCGATTCTATCATGGTTCGGAGTTGATTTATTTGACTTCACTCGCTCAAGGCAGGCCGAATCAATGGGCTATATTCTCACCCAGGATGGTCCAAGGAAGCCACATGCGGAATACGGAGAGAGTTGTGATTTTTTGAATCAGGTTGATTATTGGAGTAAAGAACTTTCAGCCGTGAAAATTGCAATAGAAAACGGTTCATTGCGCGCTCTAGTTGAAAAACGCGCTCTTAATTCACCACGCTTAGTGGAGCATCTTCGTCACCATGATCGTTTGATGAGGGCTGCATTGTCTGATGAAATAGCTACTTCTGAGTTGCTATCTAAAGAATCATCATCAGTTTGTAAATTAGTTAAAGGGGCGCCATTGAGGAGATTTGTAAAAGATGGTACAATTTTACGTTGTAACAGTGCAATTAGCAGACAAGATCCGTTGATTGCTGATTGGATCCATAGAATTGATACCAAATATAGAACACCAAAAGAACAATCAAAAGTTTTGATATTACTTCCCTGTAGCGCCCGCAAGCCATACTCAATGTCACAATCTCATAGAAGATTCCGTCGTAATCTCCGCCATCGGCCACTTCATGAGGTTATGGTAACTGCTCCACTTGGTTTGGTCCCACGTGAATTGGAGGAATTATGGCCAGCAGGCCATTATGACATCCCTGTAACTGGTGATTGGGATAAAGAAGAAATAGATAATATTAGAAATCTTGTGAAATCAATTGTTGCCAACAATGAGTATGAACTTGTAATCAATCATAGTGGGATTGACTTAGAAATTAGTGAAATAGGTGTCGAAACCATTGATACTAGGATTGGGGAAAGCGCCGGTTCAAAATCATCACTTGAGAGGCTTAACCTAGCATCAGAAGAAGCAGCAGAACGATTCTATAGCGGTTACAGGATGAGTGAGAAACAACACCTTCTAATAAAAATGAAAGCGATATCCAGATGGTTGCATAATAATGATGATTGGTTGGCAGAGGCGCATGTAGGTGGCAAACCTCCGCGTTGGAAGATATTGCGCGGTAAAGAACAGTTAGCAATGTGGCACCCGCGGGACGGTAGATTTGCATTTGCTAAGGGGACCTTGGAAATGTTGGCTGAAAGTAAAACATTATCCGAAGTTCATCTTAATGATGGCCCTAAACTAGGAGGGGATATATTTTCTCCAATGATTAAAAAAGTGGCCGGCGATGTGCGAATTGGTGATGAAATATTACTTTTCAGGGGTGGGCAATTGATTGGTAGTGCCAGAAGTATTGCTTCAAAATGGGAGTATTTTGGAAGCCCTGGCATGGTTGCAAAGACAAAACACAGGCTATGATGCCTCTCGTAGAGAGGCGGAGCGGTTATGAATGGGAAGTAGGTCGGCGGCTCGCTCAAGGTGTTCTAGTGTCTCGTATGCACAGTGGTGGAAAAGGCCGTTCAGGCTCAACGCGCCCCAACGTTTCTGAAGCTCCAGTTTGGTCTGAACAGGACAAAAACATGGTTGAGGGATTAATCGTTGAACTACATGATGCAGGGCACTCAAATGCTATGATTGGTACCATCCTTAGGGATCAGCATGCAGTCCCAAGTGTCAAACTATTACTTGGTAAAACCGTAGGTGCAGTACTTTCAGAAAACGGAAAGACTAGAGATGTGCCTGAAGAGTTGATGAACATGATGCGGAAGGCACAGGGCATTATAGATCACTTAGAGAATAATCGTAAGGATTTGCATAACAGCCGCCAATTAACTCTCATTGAATCGAAAATTAGACGTTCAGCCCGTTATTACCGAGAAAAAGGGCTGCTTTCAGAAGATTGGAAATATAAGCGCGAAGAACTAAGATTAATGGTTGAATAAGCATTTTCCCCCATACATAGTTGTTCTTTTGAACGGGAGGCACTCTGCCCAATACGTGCGCTCCCTACTTGGCCTAGAGGCATTTGCTCCAATAGCTGATGAACTGCGTTCGGTTTCAGAAAAATTGCTGGAGTCTTCAACGGTCTCTATTCTAATTCCTTCATCCTTAACTGGTGTAGTTGCTTCTGCAATTTTAGAAGCGGCCATGCTTGATGCTGAAATCCCTTATCGCCGAAGATTTTCTCCACGTCAAGTCTCTCCACCTTGCATCATAATTTCAGAAGATATAATTTCAGAAAGGGAACTAGATCCGTCAATTGATTCAATTTCCCTCGACCTTGCGCCTTTATTCTCGGTAGGATTGCGTGGATTAGATGGTGAGCCGAAACGAGGGGTTTTATCTCCAGTTTCACAAGTTGCTGGATTAGCAGAATTAGTTGCCCCTGATGGAAAAAGGACTAGGCGCCTAAGGCCATTTCTTCTTGCAGGTAATTGGTGGGCCGATTCTATTGACCAAGGTTATGATCCAATTTACAGTACATTGCTCAATCATCTACGTGAAGAAGGTTCGATTAGGGTTTTACCACTTCCAGAAGTAGAAACACCTGATTTGTCTGAACTAAGTGGATTGGATAAAGAAAGGGAGGTTAGTACTAGAGAAACTTGGTCGGTGCTAGATGCTGATTCTAAGGCCGAAGCAATGAGCAAACTAGTGCTGCCGCTAGTAATTGCTGAAAAAATTTCAATTACACGACTTGAGGAATTGGTATGGCGCAGAATAAAAATCAGTCATTCGGATAGAGATTTACATTCTATTCTAGTGGAAATACAAAATAGATTCGATGGTACTCAATCTTCAATTAATGTATTAATAGAACAATTGATTGCCAATTCATATTGATAATCAACTAATTTTTAGGCGAGAGTCGCAGATAGAACAAATTATTCTTACGGGACGACTTTTTGATTGGACTGAAATTGACTCCGAGCAAACCGGACATTCTATTGTAGGCATTCTACTCTCTCTATGCTTGCGTCTAAATGGGATAATTGATAGATGTGCGGCTTCATCAGCAATCGAATCTTCAAAACTAATTCTAGGGGTTACAACCGCCACGGATAATGAAACAATTCCGGTAATAACAAGAGCACCAATCATAATGAAGAGGGGTAGTGCAAAAATGTAGGAATAACCCCATACTCCGGAAAATAATAGAGAAGTAAGCCAAAAACCAGTTTGAGGCTTATTTCTTGTCATTCTCCAAGAAAGTAGAGAAAATAGTGCCACAACCACTAATGATTCTAGGAGTGAAATTAATGGCGAGTGAGTAATATCTCCAATAACATAGGCTACAGAATAATCAGACATTTCTTCTTCGCCTGATAATGTTGTAGTGCTCACATGGATTGATTCTGAAACTATGTATCTATTGTGACGATAATCGATACCACTCCCCTCAACTCCTGCGGTGCCTACCATCATTGAGGTTGATAGTCGTGCTTCAAGAGTTAGTTCTGACCAAATTGGCGTTGCTGATGGTTGTGGTCTGATAAAGTTGTCAAATAGGACGCTTTTTTCGCCAATTTTAATATTTTCAAGGGATTCAATAGTTATGGTGATTCGTGAATCGCTGAAGCCAAAATCATTTCTGACATTTATTTTTACTGTTGGTGCTGCTGCTGCTTCTATCGGCTCAACCCCTAGGATTCTACCCGGTTCTAGCATTAGCCCATCAAACAAGAATTTCTTCAATGATGAAGCCCTTCCAGAGAGATGTGTCTCCAAAGCTTGAATCTCTACAGGATCAACTTGATCATTGTTCCTAGTTCCTTCGGTTGATGAACTGCCTTGTACCTGTCTCCACTGGGATAAAGAGTCAAGGGAATCATTTCCAATGTTGTCTAGCCCCCATCTAATCCATGTTGCCATCGGGCCTTCTAGATTAATTTGTGTCGCCCTTCTAATTCTATCGCCAGATTCTACTTTAGCATCAATATCAACACTTAACTGACTACCTCCGCTTCTTAGGGGTTCATCTGTTGGGAACACCCCATGACCGCTACCACTTCCGGCACCAAATACAAATGCATAAGAAAAGCCACCGGTAAATGGTTGAATTTGATCATCTGAAACAGTTAGTGACAGATTGACATCATACACTCCATCCTCTGCACTATTGGGTGCCATCCAGTTAAGATAAATTTGGGCCCCGTCGTTGTGAACCGTAGCAATCACAGAATCTACAACAACTCCGTCAATTTTGAATTCAGAAACAGATTTCTCCCAAATTGATGAACCTTCTCCAGAGCGTAAAATGACTGGAATTTGTACATTTCTCCCATCTACAAGTGCAGGTTGCCAATCCATTTTCACTAATGGGATAGTGGCCTGAAGGTTAGACGGGTTCTCCTCAGTACCCCACACAAACCGTACTCCCGCCTCATCTCCGGGGGAATTTAAAATTAAGTTCTGTACGCTCAAGACAACAACAATCAATTCGCCACTAGATAGAATCTGGCCTTGCTCATCAATATCTACACTAACATCAACAGATCCTTCTCCTGGAGTGTATGATGGGTTGGTGTTTGAATATCCAACCCATGACTTTCCACCAATTTTTACTTCTGCTGAAACGTTGGCTTGTACTCCCGCAGCATTTTCAACCTCATAGTTAACAGTTAATGACCAAGTCGAACTTGGATAACTACCTGTGGTCGCCTGAGGAATCCTCCATCTAGCGATTTCAGTTAATTGACTGACAGATGACGAAATCCAAACTTCATGCCTAGTCCCTAAATCAGCGGAAAATGGACTTAGGGTGCCCTTTCCAGCCTCATCCCCCTCACCTAGCAAGTAGTATTTGCCTTCTACAGCATCACAGCAGGTGATTTGTGCTTCAACCTCTCCTGTCAGGTGGTTGTTTGGGATGAACGTTAGAAGTAGTGCTAGAAGGACAATAATTACCCTATTTTCCCCGCTCATTGGTTTCCCCGAAGTGCGTGGGCACTCTTTCGCTCTTTCAAGGCAACGGATGGGTGAGCCCCCTCAAACCACTATTTCGCGAGTTTCAGTTTTTTCCGAAACTAGTTCAAGTCATTTAATTTAGAACCTTTGAGCAACATATTCATGAACCTGTATGCCAGCCATCACTATAGTGATTACATGGATGATGTGAAGGTGTCCGACTTGATTTTGACTGATGAACATGATGTTGTTGATATGGAGGATTCAATATCTAATGCTGCGAGTAAGTTGTTATCCCTAGGGAGGGGAATTTTGATTGTACTTGGTGACGACAATAAAGTGAAAGGCATTGTAACACCAAATCAGGTATTGGCTGCAGTTTCCGGGGGCGGTGACCCCTCCAGTCAAACTGTGGGCGAACACATGGATGCTGACGTTATGGAAGTTGATCAACATGACAAGGTTGATGAAATCATTGAGTTGATGAATGAAAGGAAGCCACATGCCGTAGTGGCTGTAGATTCTGACGGTAAGTTCTCCGGATATTTTTCACCCAACGATTATCGCGAGGCACTAGCTCATATTGAAGCACGGCCAGCTATCAAGCGCCTTGCTCAACATGAATGATGAATTACATTAGGAATGGGTCCAAATCATTTCTGAACTTTCAAGCCTTGCAAATCCTATTCTCTCAAGTTGGAGTATCTGCCCTAAGGGGTAGTCGTTGTTTTCAAGAAGCCCATTAACAACGCCCCATTCTCCATTTTTATCTGGTTTATTTAGGGCGAAAGGATGCTCCATCCCTGCTGCCAACCAGTGAATTATAGCCCTCCCGTCACTCTTGGTCAAACTAGTGATCTTACCATTCTGTGATGAATAAATCTGAACATCTGCAAAATCTTTCAGTCGTAGTAATCCATTATTTGACATTGCAAATTCATAATCATCTTTTTCAATATACACTTCGAATTCCTTTTCAACCTCTAATTGCCATTTCCTAAATCCAAATTCTTCATGTAGCGGGTGTCTCGGGATTTCAAGAATTTCTGGTATTTTCACATCTTCTTTAGTTAATGTTAATTTCACAGGTTCTTGAATGAATGATAGCCGAGGGGAATCTTTGTCAATCACTTTTGCATTATGTGATTGCAGAGTAGCAAGTGGAATAGAGATGTCCTTCTCAGTAAGCGATAACTCAACCCAAAAACGTTTCATTGCATCTGCCGAAATCCCCCTTCTACGCATTGCTTTGGCAGTGGGTAGGCGAGGATCATCCCAATCAGAATATTTCCCTTCTTCGATATCATTTTTCATCTGAGATGTTGAAAAACCTCCAAATTCATGGACTTTAACTCGCCCCCAATAGAGGGTTTCTGGATATGTCCAGCCAGTCATTTCATAGAGCAGTTGTTGTTTTCTTGTAGAATCCATCAAATCCTTTCCTCTTATGATGTGAGTGACACCTTGTAGATAATCTTCAACAGCACTTTGGAAATCTAATAGTGGCCAAACTCGGTATTTTTCTCCCACCTTTGGGTGCGGTGTTGTCTGAATTCTCAAAGCCGGCCAATCTCTCAATGCAGGATTTTTATGTTCCATATTAGTGCAGACTCTAACAACCGCTTCACCTTCTGAATAACCACCATCAGAATCATTCATCTTAATCCATTTTTCTACATTCTCGGTAGAGTCATTGTTCCGACAAGGGCAATCTTGTTTATCAATCCTGAACTGTTTGAAATCTTCACCGGAGCATGTGCAAACATACATGTGGCCTTCAGAAATGAATTTTTCAGCGAATCTAAGATATTCATCCATTCTTGCTGAAGCTTCAATGACGGTGTCTGGTTTCCGTCCTGCAAGCCATTTGAAATCATCTTGTATCCAATCGTATGCCTTCAAATCAGGTCGCTTAATTTTTGTATCAGTATCATCAAATCTGAGAATAATCTTACCAGAATAAATGTTAGCATATTCTGAATTAATGATTACCCCTCTGCTATGCCCCAGAGTTAGTGGGCCATTGGGGTTAGGGGCGAATCTAAGCACGACTTCCCCCTTCTTAGCATTCGGTAATTCAGGCAACCCCTCCCGACGCTCTTTTACACGCTTTTCGAGTGCCTCGGGTGCCTCATTCTCCAAAATTCTACGGACTTCTTCTGCTCCCTTATCAGCCCATATTTTGTTTGCCTCTAATACAACAGGCTCAATAATATTAAACAGAAATCTAGCGTGCTCTCGCAATTCAGGGTTTTCACCTAACACTCTTCCTTGTACAGAACCTGTTTGTCCTTTGCCATCGTATTCCAAGGCATTTTGAAAGGCATACTTTCGAATCAGAAGTGTAACTTCATCATCTGGCAGCCATTCGCTCATGAAGTCTCGGTTTCACTCCAATCACTTGAGCCTTCGTAACGTAGTCATGGTTAAGCCTTAGAAATCGAATAGATTTGTTTCAGGCAATAGTGGTTCTACACGTGGTCTAATTGGAATTTCAGATTCGTGGGCCTCACCCCAGGCTCTTTTTGTTGTTTTCCAGCACCAGCGTAGCATTTCATGGGGGGAATTGCCTGAAACAAGGGTGGGCAAAATTTCACGAGTTTTAGGGTCCGAAGGATAACCAGAGCCAAAATCAATTGCCTCCTTTTCACTCATTTCGTGAATAAATATTTCACGAGTCTGTTTTGCTATGATGGAAGCAGCACCTACAACTAGATGTTTTTCATCTGCTCCGTGTTCGCTTTTTACATCCCAGCCATCCCAAGGCCAATTCTTTAATCGAGATGCAACGTTATCTCCAAATCGTTCTTCGTTTACATCACAAGCATCTAGATGTAATCTACCTTTATTTGGCACCTCACTAGAAATTAGTTCGTTAGAAATGTGTGCGAACATTTCCACTTCAAGATCATTTAATGATCGATTCGTCATCCAATTATCTATGTGTGCAGGAAATGCCAACAATTTCCGAATTCTCCAATCACGTTCTTCAGCCTGTTCGTTTAACCAATTGAAACAAGCCTCTCTTTTCTTGTTAGAGAGCAACTTAGAGTCATTAATTCCGAATTCGGCAAGTAAAATTATGTCTTCTTCGGGCAGTGCGAACCCACCTACTACCAAAGGGCCTAGGCAAGGTCCTCTGCCAGCTTCATCAATTCCAGCCAGCATCATGTTTAATCACCGTCATAAATCTAAATCAAATTCTTCATTACTATTTTCTTCTTCATCCATGTTGTTTTGAGATTTAACTTGCATCTCATCTGGAGTAGAAATTCCCACCTTTACAGGTTTGACTGCTCCCTTTACTGATTTTTTTGAAGTTCTCTTAGGTTTCCTTGTTGTTCTACCCGTTTCCGATTCTACTTTATCAAATAATTCGTTAGCAGGATGTGCTTCCTTCTCGGCAATCAACTCACTTGCAAGATCGTCAATCAAATCACTTTCTTTCGTTTTTTCGTGATGTATTAGTACCGTATTTGCGGCGTCCAGTAAATCTTCTGAAGGCTGCTGACGCGCTTTACTTTTTGGTGCAGATTTGGCTGTAAAAAGGTCTTTGAATACTTTTCCTGCAACTTTTGGAGCATCAGATACTACATTCATCAATGTCTTTGGTGTTGAAACAGAACTCTCTTTGAATTTGTCCATCCATTGTTCTGGCTTTTCTGGTTCAGGTGGCTCAGATGCTGCCATTTTCGCTTTCCATTCAGCCTCCTTTCGCTGTCGATGTTTCAAGGCTTGGAAAAGCCCTAGTCCTCCAATAATTGTTACTATGATGGTGAATATAAGACCATTAAATTCATTCCAAAATTCTGCCATTAAGATTTCTAAATCTAACAAAAATGATTTTTCTGGTAGATTTTCTGGCCTGTAATCTTCAGCTAAATAATCGGCAGTAGTGATATTGCTGAAAATCACATTAGGTTTCAAAGTACTTTGCATTTCTACTGTCATTGTAATTGTTCCATTTGCTTCCGTATTTCTTGGAATATGCATCCATGCACGGAAAGTGAAGTTTACTCCAGGGGGGATTTGTTCGATTTCAAAATAACGAGGAGTTCCTGTAACTGAGCCATGTTCTGCTTGTTCTGGAGGGATGAAACCATATTCTACATTCATATCTACGTGTAGGGAAACCTGTAAGCCATCATCACCATTACCAAGATTTCTCATTGTGAATGCTACTGAAACATTGTCCTTTGAATCAGTACTACTCTCTACGGCCCGTAATTCCCAATCAACTAATGGGGCAACACGCAATTCAATAGTCTCACTACCAAGAATTTCCCCAGTAATTAATTTCAATGTGATTGTGGCATTCCCATGTGAGAATGCTGGCACCATGTCTTCGACAGTTAGGGTCAGGGTTGCTGCTTCTTGTGTTTCATCTTTTTCTATTACAGTTGTATGACGACTTAATTCGCTATCTAACCAACTTTCAGCATCAATATCAATTTCATATGTGTCTTGGAAATTTCCAGTATTGCTAATACTAATTATAGCACTACAACTCTGTTCAGGGTAGACATCATTATCTCCACAGTCATCTTCCACAAATAGTTCCCCACCACGCTGCCAAACTATGCTTGAATCAATTATCAACATGACAGTCTCAGTCGGATTATATGCGCTCCATGCTATGACTCCAATCTTCATGTCCCCCGTGGTTATGGATGGCGGCTGGATTTCTATATCGATGGTTGTTTGTAAATTTGCACCAATCCCATTTCCCCCTTGGCCATTTAGATTATGAACGTTAAATACACCAACTAACCACCCATCGTGCTGATAGGATAGTTCTGGAGTAAATCCTACTAAAGGCAGGTCATTTGAATCCAAGGGGACCACGCGCGCAACTAATTGTGCGGGGGAATTTCCAGTGTTCCTTAGAGTAACGGTCGTCCTCTCTTTTTGCCCAGGTTCAAAACTCATGTTTATGTCATTAGAGTCGAAGGCCGCTTGAAACCATTCATCGATTTCACAAGTGAAGTTGTAAGGAACTTGGGCGCTGTCAATACTTGAAATAGCAGTCAATTGGAATGGGTGTTGTACGAAGGCTAATGGGGAGCCATTGACAACTGGAGGGACATGAATTTCAAATTTAGGCCAACCTAGGCCACTAGGTGGAATAATAATTTGAGTTGGTTGGTTACAAGGAATTGTTGTTCCGTTCCAAAAACATTCCCAACCGGTTTCTGTTGAAATTGTAAAACTAACAGTTTCTGTAATGCTTGCTCCATTACTGATATTGACAGTCATTGTAATTATGCTACCAGTATCAACATGTAGATTTAATCCGGAATTTGGCCCCCAAGATAGGTTACTGCTTCCATTGCCATTTTTGTTTTCTTTTGTTTCTTTGGCCATTTCATTTGAAAATTTTAAGTTAGAAAATTCATTTTCAAACAATATTGAAAAATGTATTCCAGATAAAATGATTAATACCGCAGGAATCATGATTATAATACGCCTGCGCATGACCTTCCGAGTTGGCGTAGTTCTTGAAGAGTTGCTCTTGCCTGTGTAAAGAAATTTCAAAATTTGTCATTTTTAACGTATTCAATCGGATATTCTAAGTCTTAGTGGCCTTTTCGAAGCACATGGGAGGATTCTGGCCCTTCAAGAAGAAGCCCCCCGAAACTGAAGGCCAAAAAATTGTAACCTATAGTGCCGATGATAATAGTTCTGAAGAGTTACTTTCCGACAGAAGCCATATCGAAGATGAACAATACAAAGCAGCTCTAGATTTGTTGACAAAACCACATATTGAAATGCCAGATGGTGGGGATCCCTCGGTTGTTGAAGTATTGAATTCTGATACCAGTTCAAATTTAGAATACGTTCAGAGTGATGATGGATACTGGTATCTAAAGAAAGAAGATGGGACTTTTGATCCTCAACCATATCTGAAAAATAAAGACGGCTCTTATTCTAAATATTCATCTTAAAATATTTTCAATGGACAGGGTCTGGTATTAATCTCATCAGTGCTTCAACATCGAATTCACCCGCCTGAATAGGAACTCGCAACTCAAATAATTCTGCTACACAGGGATCGATTTCGCCAATTGAACCAACAATTTCACCCCCGATTGAAACAAATGCGCCCCTTCCAGATAGCCATGGCCCCTCCCCCTCAGGAATTGGCTGATATGTGATTTCTAGTTCCTCATTATTTGAACCAAGATCTCGCAAAAATGCTTGTGCAAGTCCTTTTGCACCCGTGAAACCAGTGCCTACTTCGGCACAAGCCCATGCAACCCTTTCTTGATTGTGGTGGTCTCTGACAACTGTTCCCAGTTCATACACTCTTTGTGGTAGTTCATTGTGCCGGTTTGCTGCAAGTAGCCGAAGCAAACTTGGTAGCAAATATTGTCTTAGTATTGTATGCTCGATAGTTATTGGATTGTGTAGGAATGTAACTTCTGAATTACTTTCGGCTCTAATTTTTGTAAATTGGTCGGCTTCATTTGATAATGTTAAGGATTGAATTTGTTGTAGTCCATTTCCCTGTAAGCACTCTCTCATTCTTCTCTGCAGGGTCATCTTAGCCAATGGTTTTCCTGCTATGCTTTGTGATGTTTTTGATTCTCCGAGATCTTCAAATCCTATGCCTGTAGCAATTTCCTCAACCAAATCAATAGGATGTAGGATGTCAGAACGC
Organism: Methanobacteriota archaeon; assembly: GCA_002725475.1. Lineage (GTDB taxonomy): Archaea > Thermoplasmatota > Poseidoniia > Poseidoniales > Thalassarchaeaceae > MGIIb-Q1. The sequence continues at coordinate 13,134 of PBPH01000058.1, forward strand.
CAGCGTGGCATCTCAATCAAATATTCATCCTCACCTACTGCAGCGTCGGCCCATCTTTCTCTTTTCCGAGGGCCGTTAGTTACTACTCTACGTCGGATAAATCTCCCCCCCATAGAATTCAATGCTACAGCAATTTCACTGTCACTGAATTCCCTTCCCAAGACTTCCTCAAGTAGCGGTTTTGGTAACAAATGAGTACGTGGAGATCCATTCGGTGTAGTCAAATCACTACCATCCCAGGAATTCAACTCGATGCTTTCTACAGCACCGCCACGTATTGCAAGAGATAGGCAAACAAGGAGTAATGAAGCCTCGCAAGCACGTTCATCCCAACCAGTAACATCGATGAAAAAATCATTTGTTGATTCTGTAACGGTAGTATGCGCTCCATTGATAATTGGTGGGAATGAAAGAACATCTCCAGCCGCATCAAGAATTACGGGATATTTTTCAAAACCTTCCAATAAGTGGGCATACTCGACCCCCTTTGGGTGTTTAGTCAATATCTCTGAAATAGACATTTCATCATTCATTGCAAGTGGAGTAAATGAATATCCTGAATCTACAGTTACGACTCTGAAAGGTGGTTGTAATTTTGAAAGATCATGCACCCCTACAGAGGTTCTTTTTCTCCCCCTTCCTAATGCGTGGTGTATTTTTTCTTGATGGTCCATAATGCCTTGAATAAATTCATTCCGGGCTTCCTCAGTATGTCCTGTATCAACACCTCTAACAATGGCTCCAAAGATTACAGGTCTCACCTTTTCCAATGACTCATCCACAGTCATTGTAATATCTCCTTTCGTAACCTTTAGTTCCGGAGAAGCTTCTTGCTCATGCAGAAATGTCCTTGCTGCAAAAGCCATAGTTTCAGCAGATAGCAAATCAGGTCGATCAGGAAAAACTTCAATTTCAACAATTTCATCATTGCACTTGCTAATTGAACAACCTATCAGTTCGAGTTTCTCGCTCCATTCTTCAGGGTCATGAACTACATTTACGTTGAGTTGTAATCGCCTAATTAATTCATGATTAAAGGTGACAGTTGGCATCTAATTCCCCCCAATTACTGGCCTAGCCACTGTGGCATTGGTCTATCGTATCCAGCAAGTCTTATTCCTGTCATATTGGCGGTGTCTGAATCCAGGGCTCGTAGGTGTTTTCTATTTAGTTGATCAATTCCATCTTCACCTATTTCAATCAGAAGACCTCTAATTTCCGAGTCTAATTCAGATAACCAATTCTCTACGAAATCACTAATGCCCTTGGAATTTTTGGGTAATTCAGAGTTTTCGAAGGGGTTGGATACCACAAATTGAGCCCCAGCAGAGCAGACAACTAATGAATCTAAGGCAGAACTAGACCATGGGATTGACAACCCTTGGAATACTCCCTTTCTTGTCAATTGATGCTCCCGTGCAGATAATCCCATCATTGGTAGTGCAGCACTTGCAGGAAGTTTTGCTGATGTAGATGTGTTTGCAATAGTTCCATCACAATCCAGTGCAGCAGCGAATCTATGGATTAGTGAAATTCTATCAACACACCCTTCCAGTAGGATGAATTTTTCATCATCTAGTCTTGAGCGTACAAGGGTGATTAGTGCATCAAGTTCAGCATCATTCATTCTTGGTAGTTCATCAAGTGAGAGGACTGCGCCCCCTGCACCACTCAAAGCTTCAACACAATCATGAATGTTGGTCTCAGAAATTTTGAGTAAATCTATGCTTCTCGGGTTGGAATCAACTATGCATGGTTGTCGATCAATGAAAACACCTTTCAAGCCCTTTGCACTTGGTAAATAGGGCATTATTGGGAGAGGGAGGAGCATACCTTTCTCTTCGCCTCTGAGTTGTAGCAATGTAAGTAAATCAAGCGGTGCATGTTCGTGTAGTCTGGGGTTTCCTGTAGAAACAATTGTGATTGACTCAAATTGTGAATCAATCCCCCTGATTGGTGTTTCCACAATGGTCGGATGGTCATCATCTGAAATAATCAGTGCGGCATCAGAATCGATTTTGATATTTAATTCAGAGAGGGTTTCGTTAATTTCAGAAAATGTTTCACTATCAAGTGGGACACTCTTAGCCCCCTCGCCTGGTGGTGGGCATCGGCCATTGACAATGATCCTCCCGCCTTGCATATTTGTTCCAACGTCAGATGCCACATCCCCCATGACAACTAGCAACCCCCCTTTCATACCAGCGCCACATCGTTTTCCAGATGAGCCTCTAATTACAATTAGGCCACCTTCCATCCCAGCGCCGGCTTCTGCTCCTGAAGAGCCATGGACCAAAATCATCCCATCATGCATTTTCATGCCCAATCTAGCACCACATTCTCTCTCAACTACTAGTTTTGCACCACGATTCCAAGCCCCAAAAAGTCCCGAAGCATCTCCTTCTAAAGTGAAATTTCCTCCTTCTGCACATATGGCGACCAGATCACTAATATCACCTAGTAGTCTAACTCTAGCTCCTATTGGCAGATGAGATGCAACCCCCATCTCTCCGTCACGTGGTTTTGGGTCATTCCCCTTCCCCCAACCAATTTTAATTGCCTTATTTGATTCAAGTGCTTTCTCAAGTAGAGAAATGAGCTCTCTATTCAATTGAATGCTCTTCTCTACCATCTCTCGCATATGATTCCCTAAAACTAGTCCCAAACACTCATGTTCTTGATGCTGACGCTCGAGATGTACCCAATAATATCGAAAATACGCCCTATGGGCGTTATGCGCTTCCATTGGTTATGTTCATAGAATGTTGTCTATCGCCACGCTTCGCCGGTTGGGCGTAAGGGGTCTTTAGATGACGACAATTAAGGTTGCAATTAACGGATTTGGAACGATAGGGAAGCGTGTGGCTGATGCTGTCGATGCTCAGGATGATATGGAAATTGTGGGGGTGACAAAAACAGGCCCCTCATTTGGTTGCGATTTGGCTGTAAAGAAGGGTTTTCCACTATACTGTACATTCGATGATCAGGATAGGATTTCTGCGTTTGCTGCAGGTGGATATGAATGTAAAGGCGGTCTTTCTGATTTATTGGAGATTGCCGATGTTGTAGTTGATTGTTCTCCAGGAAAAATGGGTGCTGACAATTTGGCGAAATACAAAGCTGCGGGTGTGAAACATCTATTCCAAGGGGGGGAAAAACATGATTTGACCGGTAAATCATATACTAGTTCTGCCAATCATGCTGAGAACCTCGGAGTAGAGGGCGTACGTGTGGTGTCATGCAATACCACCGGGCTTTCTAGAACTTTAGTTCCACTTTTCGAACATTGTGGTTCTCTCAAAGTTGAGTGCACAATGATTCGTCGTGCGGCAGACCCTGGGGATTCGAACAAGGGTCCAATAAATGCAATCAAACCAGTTCTCAAAGTCCCTAGTCACCACGGCCCAGATGTCATGACTGTTAAACCTGAAATTGAGATTAATTCTCTTGCCGTAGCTGTTCCCACTACGATTATGCATCTTCATGCAATTGTGGTTGACTTGCCAGATGGTCACGGATTAACTACTGATAGCATCGTAAATATGTGGAAAGAGACTCCAAGGGTAATCGTAATGAAAGGTAACGAGAACCGAATTACTACTACTGCAGAAGTAATGGAAATGGCACGTGATATTGGTCGTAAGTGGGGTGATTTACATGAAATTTTTGTATGGGAAGATGGTGTTAGTTTGCAAGGTAATCGACTTTATTATTTCCAAGCAATTCACCAAGAATCAGACGTAATTCCGGAGAATATAGATGCAATTCGCGCGGTGATGGGGACCGAGTCTGATTGGAAGGTGTCTGTAGCCAAAACGGATGCCGCAATTTCTGCATATTACAACCTCTGAACTCATGATACTCAGACGCTCTACGAGCGTCAACCATCAAAAGGGGGAGATGAGTCGTCAACTCATGAGTCGGGCACCGTTACCGCTTCTTCTTGTATTTCTGATGCTAACAACTCCTTTGGCTTCATTATCTTCGCAGAGCCCAAATATTGAATCAATAAACGACTCCCCGTTGTTTGAAGATGATTCATTGGTATGGTCTGCAGATGAGGCGGCAGAGCTATGGCGTTCTACCTCTCCAGTAAAAATGTTAGAAGTACCCCTGAAGGAATCATCTCACCAAATCCATACTGTTTTTGGCTCATTCGACCCAACTAAAGATGAAGTGCCAGTCCCCCCTCAACCTTTCAGAGATCATTTTGACGTTGAAAATACACGATTCATTATTGTTCAACTTGTGGAGCATGATAGGTTTGCATTAGAGGATTTCATTAATCGAATCGGGGTAGTTGATCTCGATTACATCCCTAATGATGCCTATCTTCTCAGACTTCCTGCAGATGCGAAACAAGCGGCAATAGCGTTGGATGAACTATCAAACCATTCTTTGGTTCGTGCAGTTATTATTCAACATCCTGGTTGGCGTGTCCATCCAGATTTGATTAAACCCGCGATAGATTCTATTGAAGGCCAAGTTGTCCCACTGGTCGACCTTGATATTACCCCTGCTGGTGATTTATCTAGTAATCAGGTTGAGGGATTAAAATCGGACCTGGTAAAAACTGGTGCAAAAGATGTGAGATGCGACGCTTGGTTGTGCCAGGTAATGGATATTAATCCGTCGTGGATAGAGGTACTTGCAAATGATGGAAGGATATTATTTACAGAGCCGCACAATAAAATTGTAATTTCCAATAATTACGCACGTGACTTAATCAGAGTTGATGAAGTTGTAAATAATCATAATAGTGGATTGGATGGAACTGGAGAAGTTGCTGCAATTTCGGATTCGGGATTGGATGGCGATCATGGGGATTTTTCCGGTCGATTATTAACAATATACAGTAACTATGGCCCTGATAGTTCTGGGGCCGATGTAAATAGCGGCCACGGTACTCATGTTGCTGGAAGCATGCTTGGCGATGGGAGCGGCGATTCAAGTTATGCGGGTGTTGCGCCTGCAACGACTTTTCATTTTTATCAATTAGAGCATGACACGTCAGGTCAAATGGCTCGTTATGGTTCATTGTATGATATGTTCCGCCACTCTAGACAACAATCTGCAAGTGTTCAAAGTAATTCATGGGGGGCAGAGAATATGGGTGGTCAATACACCTCCGACAGCCGTTCTGCTGACGCATTTATGGACGATTATGGTGACTACACGGTTCTCTTTGCAGCAGGGAATGAAGGTGCCCAAGGTTCAACCACAGTTTCTCCTCCCTCAACGGCTAAGAATATTTTGACAATAGGGGCTTCAACGACTGGCCATTGGGGGACGCCATCAGCAGGTCAAGTAGCCTCATTTTCTAGCCGTGGTAACACACTAGATGGAAGAATCAAGCCAGATATTGTTGCCCCTGGTGTCCAAATTTGTTCAGCCAGAGCAGAAGAAGCACAATACCCTGCAGGCCCATCTTGTTCTTCAGCGAGGCATGCAAATAATGACCCGATGTATATGTCTGCAGATGGTACATCCACTGCTACGCCAGTTGCAGCAGGTGCCACTGTTTTGGTTCGACAATTTTTGCGAACTCAAATGAGTCTCAATCAACCTCACAGTGATTTAATCAGAGCCATAATCATCAACGGTGCCAAGGACATGGGCTCATCTGATGTCCCAAATCCAGACGAAGGTTGGGGACAATTAGACTTACAACGTAGCATCTACCCAACAAGTGGTATTTTGGCTCTAAATACATTCTATGATCAAGATCAAACCCTTACTCCAGGTTATTCTTACTTGTACACTTACAGTATTGATGGAGCTTATGGGATATCAGTAACGCTTGTTTGGAATGACAGAGAGGGTTCATCTTCAGCAAGTCAATCATCTGCTCGTCTAGTTAATGATTTAGATCTTATAGTAAGTGCTCCAGATGGCACCCAGTACAAAGGGAATGTATTTTCCAATGGATTCTCTACTACGGGGGGGACTCATGATTCATTGAATAATGTTGAGAGAGTCAAAATTGGAAATACCCAAACCGGGAATTGGTCGATTCAGGTTTCGCATTCAGGCGGTTCAACTCAGGATTATTCTGTTGTAATTACTGCTATGGGTAATGAGAATCCGGTGAGTGATTTAGCAACTGTAACATCAAGCCTTTGGGTTTCTACCTCTGAGCCGTTGGAGAGCGAGACTCTAATTATGGGTGCGAACTGGGTGAATCAAGCACCATCAATGACCTCGCCATATGAAGTGAAGGTTGAAGATTTAACAACCGGGCAAATCCTCTTCAATGAAACTAAGAATGGCTTGGCTGGCGGAACTAGCGATTCACTAGTTTTCACCCACACTTTCGTATCAACAGGGTTCCATGACTTGCGACTTACTCTCGACGTAGATGACGTAATTGATGAGCCAAATGATTTTTCACAAGGTGTTAATAACAATATTTTTGATTTACAGGTCAATGTATCTGCAATTGGGGTGAGGATTACTCCATATCTTGAATCAGGAATTATACCAATTACCGATTCAGAAATTGAACAGGCTAAAACTAGGACCATAGACCCTTCTCAAGAAGATGAAGTCAATATTAGATTCAAAGTTGCGAACGAAGGTACTAGCAATGAAAGCATTGATCTTAGAGTTACGCCTGTGCAATTTGTTCGCCCAGATGGTGTGCTAGATTCACCCTCTGATGATTGGTTGAAATTCCTATCACAAGATCCTTATTATCAATTAGAGCCAATTGGCAGTGGGAACAATGAGATAGTTCTAGATTTGTTGTTACGTGATGAAACTGCTGACCTCGAAGCATCACCGCACCCAATCTATGCTTTGCCTGGAACTTATGTGGTAGATATTACAGCATGGTACCGTTCATCACCCGTAGTTTCTCACACGGTAAGAATTACAATTGTTGTTGAAAATGTAGATGGGATGATTACCGCACTAGCGGGAGTTTCAGGACTAACTGCAACACCTGGCGAGGAAGCAACTTTTGCAGTATCTGTTATGAATCCAGGGAATTCACCAAGCTCTTACAACATTTCATGTGAAACTCCCAATAGATGGGCTGTAGCAGTTGGTAATGGTAACTCTTCAACAATTACACTGGAACCTTTGTTAAGGCTGCAATACATTTCAGTTGCAATTAGAGTCAAGGTCCCTCCAGTAGTTGGAGGGAACCCTCTGGCAGGTGTTCAGGAAGGGATTTCTTGTACAACCTCGCACACAAATAATCCATTGTTAACTCAAGTTGACTCTACTACGATAACAGTATCTAGATTAGATGATTATGGGACTGATTTATACTCTTCCAGCGGGGTCCCAGTTGGTCCAGCGGGGAATGCACTAGATGAGGCAGTTGACAATAATCAAGACATTAATCTAACACTTACAGTATCGAACCTTGGCAATGTTCCTATAAATCTAGATGTCACTGTTACTCCAACACTTCCATCATGGCCATTGGCTATTTTCTGCGGAAATTTGGAGGATGATAATTCTCTAACTTTATCTCTATCCGAAGGCGAATCAGTAGATTGTAGGGTCCAGATTCATGTGCCGGAAGAAGTCTCAAATGGTGAGTCAAACACAATAAACATTAGAACACAATTTACACTTTCGAATTTCATATTGAATAGGACTGAATTAAAGGTGGAAGAAAGGCCAGAACTTTCACTCACAGCGTCTCCAGTTGATGTGATGAATGTGGCGCCAGGGCAGGCATCTTACGGTTCGTTTATGATAACAAATGAAGGTAATGTGCCATTAATACTAGATTGGGAATTTGGCAGCGTTCCAGAAGGTTGGCAAGTCGGTTTCAAATCTATTCCAATTGATAGTTTGGGAATGCATCGTTCTGATGAAGTTCAAATTTCAGTATTGATGCCAGCCAATACTCCAGTTGGGCCGTTGCAAAATACATTGACACTTATGGTCACAGGTACCACTAACGGAGGTCAAGAATTGGTTAGGACAGCAACAATGGGATTTGTAGGAATAGAGTCTGCATGGCTCACAATTTCTATTGATGATCGGGACTTCAGCAAACTGACTGATGGCGAGGCCAGAGTGGGGAATCTTACAGTTACCAATGATGGAAACACTCCTTGTAAGGTTGATTTTGAAATTTCAGGAGATTCGACTTGGGTAATTTCTGGGTTGCATACAATTCAGAATTTAGAAGCGGGGGCATCAAAAACATTTGAATTCTCCTTGATGAATGATGGTGCCGTTGGATTGGGGTCAATCACAATTACTGGAATCCCCACCTCAACAACAAATGCAATCTTAATCAATGGTTCATCTGATTTGTCTGTTAGTTCATCTTCTCTATCAAGTGAGAGTGGTGGTCTGTTACAGGTCCTAGAAGCCGCAGGCATCCCTTCATGGGCGATTGGATTGTTTGCACTAATTATTCTAGCAGGCCTAGTTGGCGGGGTATTGATGTTGAGAAAGAGTGGCTCCACATTTGATTCCGGAGAGCAAATTCTTTCACCGGGTTCGACCATGATGGGTAGTGTTGAGCAACGTCGTGATGCTGCCCTAGATATTGGTGTCAAAACCGATGAAATGGTTTCAGGTTCAGTTAGTGATGCCGAAATAGCAGCAGCATTATCTGCTGCAGGGCCAAAGCCATTGGCGCCCCCTAAGCCCCCTGGGGCGCCACCTGCGCCTTTGGGAGCGCCCCCATTACCGGGTGGATCCCCTCCGCCTCCTCCATCTGGATCAAACCCAGTTCGCCGCAAATAGTACATTCGACATTCTATGAGTTCATTTGTGACCGTTGAACTTATTGTGAAGGGCATTGTCCCCGTGATATGAGTGAATCCATAGTTCTGTTCGGCCCGCCAGGGGCGGGTAAGGGTACTCAGGCTGAAGCAATCGTTGCGGCCACAGGAAAACCACAGGTTTCGACAGGAGACATGTTACGCGCGGCTTTAACGGCAGGCACTGTATTGGGTTTGGAAGCTAAGAAATATATGGAAGTAGGTGAATTAGTACCCGATGAGGTAATTATTGGATTAATTGCAGATAGGATGAATCAGCAAGATGCTAGAGATGGCGTACTTTTCGATGGCTTCCCTCGCACTATTCCTCAAGCAGAGGCTCTTGCAGAGATTGCTTCGGTATCGTTGGTGATTTCTATTGAGGTTCCTGATGAATCGATTGTAGAGAGAATTGTTGGCCGAAGAATGGACCCAGATACAGGGGAAATTTATCATGTGAATTTCCGACCTGCTCCAAGTGAAGTTGTCGGTCGTTTAATACAAAGAAAGGACGATAATGAAGAGGCGGTAAGAACGCGCCTTACAGCATACCATAGCCAAACATCCCCTCTTGCAGATTGGTACTCTGAGAAAGGAATACTGAAGACCGTTAATGGCAACCAACCAATGGATGATGTGGCTGCGGAAATATCACAATTATTACTTTGAAATGGTGTTGGGATGTCAAGAAGGAGCCGTTCAAGATCCAGGAGGCATAAACAGAGAAGAGAAAGGGCATTGAAGGCCCAAAATCATCTTGAGGAGTTATTGTCCAATCCTTGGGACTATCATGAAGATTGTATCGATTCAGCAGCACGTGATATGATTCGCCTAGGGCGCAGACATAGATTGGGTATGCCTGATGGCCGGAGAACATGGATTTGTAGGGGTTGCCAAGTCGCACTAAGACCTAGCATTAACGCTAAAGTAAGAATTCGAAGAAAGGTAATGTACGTTACATGTCTGCATTGTGGCCGAATTAATCGTAAAGGTCCTGAATTCAAGAGGGATAAAAATGACTGATGTGGAAAAAAGACTCAAAAAAATGGCACTTGATCCAAGTCTTGATATCACAATCAGGGTAGGGAAGTCAGGACTTACTGAATCTTTAATCTCTGAACTCGATTCACAGTTAAGAACAAGAAATCTAGTCAAGGTGAAAGTAAATCGTGGCATTGCAGACGTTTCTTCTTTGAAGGATGAATTATGGCAGAAGATGGCAGAAAATACGTCATCAAACATAATTTTAAAAAGAGGTAATATTGCCGTATTTCATCGCAAATAGGATATATTGAATTAATTATCTTTGGAATTCTTGCAGAACTTATTTTTCGTATTTTTTTAGATTATTTCAGGCACGGTTTTAACAGCGGATAGAATATCCGCGGTTTGATGTCAGTAATTCCCCCTGCTTGGTTGGGAGGTTTGCTTGGGACCCTAATTCTTGCATTATTAGTGGCTATTGCAATTCGTTGGGTTAGGTTGCCATACACTATTGCCCTAGTAATTGTTGGTCTTGTTCTTGGATGGTTAGGTGAGTCAATGTTTGAAGGAATAGAACCAGGGGGTGGGCTACTTTCTGCAGAGTTGATTTTGTTCATTCTTTTACCCCCCCTATTGTTCGAAGGTTCTTCAGCAATGCATATCGAAAAACTGAAGAGTAATTGGAGAACAATTTCTCTTTTGGCAATCCCTGGGGTTTTAATCAACACTCTAGTAATAGCCCTAATTTGCTGGCGTTTGATATGGTGGGGTGAGGAATTTGGTTTTCTATATGGTTTATTGATTGGTTCAATATTGGCAGCCACCGACCCCGTTAGTGTTCTAGCACTTGTAAGAAGTTTGGGTGCTCCAAAAAGACTAGCAGTTCTTCTTGAAGGTGAGTCGCTGTTTAATGATGGGACGGCGATTGTTTTATTCAATATAATTCTAGGCACCACGCTACTAGCATTTGCCGGTGGCTCAATTGAATTAGGTTCAATTTTAACTGGCGGATTAGCGGATTTCATAGTTGTTGGTTCAGTAGGTGCGGTGGTTGGTTACATATGCGGGATGGTCGCCAATCATCTACTACAGCAAAGTGAGGATCATCTTGTAGAAATAGCACTCACTGTGGCCCTTGCATTCGGCTCATTTTTATTAGCAGAATTGATGCATGGTAGTGGGGTCATTTCAGTTGTTGTGGCTGGGCTACTTGTGGGCAACAAAGGAGCTCCAGAGGGTATGACTGCAACAGCGAGAGTCGGATTGCACCATTTTTGGGAAGTAATATCCTTCTTAGTAAACAGCATATTATTCCTCATCGTTGGATATGAGCTTCAGTCAGTAATTGCTTGGGATACAGATACTGGTTTCCTAGCACTAGTAGCAATCTCATCAGCATTAATTGCTCGCTTAGTGGTATTCCCCTTGACTCGCATAGCTAATTTATGGCAACCAAACAAGATTGATGGTAAATGGCAAATGGCAATGTGGTGGGGTGGGCTTCGCGGTTCGATTCCAATTGCAATGCTGTTGCTTCTTTCACATATTGTTCATGATGGGCAGGCAGTTGTATTTGGAGATGGTTTAGTCACCGTCAAATTAGATGAAACGATATATCATGAAATGCTGGTGCTAGCATTCAGCGTCATATTATTTACCCTAGTTGTTCAAGGATTAACCATGAAACCACTTCTAAACAAGTTAGGGATTGCTGGCAGATTAGCCGAAAGCGAGGCGCGTTATGAATCTGCATTGGCTAGATTGGTTGCCTCTAGGGCGGCCTTGAGAAAATTATCTTCACTTAGTACTCAAGGAATGATTAGCGAGAAAGACCGTGAGAAGATGGCTCAAAAATATCAGGAGAGAATTGATGATGCAAAAACCAACATAATTGAGTTATCAGAAACTTCCCTGGTACACGCTAGTCGTATTGAGTCAGCACGACGTGATTTGATTAGGGCCGAAATCGAAGCATTACGTGACGCAGAACGTCTTGGGCAACTAAATCCACAGGTAATTGAGAAGACTTTACATGCCTTAGATGAGGCACTTACATCGTCTGAATATGCACGAGAAGAACTCGTTGTAGTTAAGGACGGAAACGACATCGATCCAGATATTGAAATTGATATTGATGATTTAATTCCCGAATCTACCGAATCAATTGTTGGAGAAATTTACTATGAAGATTCGGAATCGGAATAAATTTTCAAGTTGTTTAATGTAATGTTCTTATAATCTAATTTAGTCATCCTTTTAGATATCCATTATTCCGCCAACTGTATGATTAGTCCCGAGCAGACGGTGTTATTGGTATTCATTGCCTCTTTTGTGTTGATTCTTTCTGAGAAATTACACCGCACGATTGCCGCATGGTTTGGATGCGTTTGCATGTTATTTTTGGGTTTGACTATGGGTGTATTTCACAAATGTGAAACCGTTGCAAGCGATGCAGGTGGGCACGGCATTTTTGCTAAGTTCGGAGGCGGAGGCACCGTCGAAATCTGTCACAGTACACTTGAGGGTTTGATGTTGCATTGGATTCATTTCGATGTAATTGGTCTGTTGTTGGGGATGATGATATTTGCAGCCCTGCTTGAAGTTTCGGGTTTCTTTGAATATGTATCTGTGAAGGCTGCGAAATTGTCAGGGGGGGACCCTTGGAAATTAGTCGTTTATCTTGGAACATTCACAACTCTAATATCCTTAGTTATTGACAATGTGACGGCCATAATAATCATCGCCCCGGTTACACTCAGAATATGTCAAAAATTGGAGATTAATCCAGTCCCCCCATTACTTGCTGAAGCTATTCTTTCAGACACAGGCGGGGTGGCATCTATGGTGGGGGATCCACCCAATGTCATGATTGCAAGTCAAGCTAGCGGTATGGATGAATTGGCATCTCTGTTCGGATTCAATGGCTTCTTGCTTCGTTTGGGTATTCTGACATTATTTGCTTGGATTATAACCTTGGGATACCTTCGTTACTATTACAGAGATTGGCGTGAATCTAAGCCTGCTAACGTTGAAGCAATTTTGGAAGAAGACGAGTGGGACTGTATTGAGCATCCATTGTTGATGAAAACAACATTATGGATTCTAGGTGCTACAGTTGTCATGTTCTCGGCAACTGAATTTTTGCACCTACATATTGGCATCCACGCGTTGGCTCTTGCTGGTGCAGGTATTGCGTTGGTTGCAGCAAAGCCCGAAGATAATGAGGTACTGCGTCACGGATTGATACACTCTGTGAATGAGAAGGTTGAATGGCACGCCCTACTTTTCTTTGCAGGGTTGTTTATTTTGGTTGGAGCGGTAGGTAATGTGGGGTATCTCACCGATCTTGCCAATTGGATTTTCGATAATTTCGGTTCTAATCATGTGATGCTTGCAGTTGCAATTATTTGGGTCTCAGCAATCGCAAGTGCCTTTGTTGACAATATACCCTTCACAGCTGCGATGATTCCCGTGATTGTGGCCATCGGTGCAGCCGACCCTACAGTTGACATGGCTCCACTATTCTGGGCACTAGCATTGGGTGCAGGATTCGGTGGTAATGCAACACCAATTGGCTCCAGTGCTAATGTCATGGCAGTCTCAATTAGTGAGCGCGGTCCGAATCCAATAACAACGAAGGAATGGATGAGAGTTGGTTTCCCTG
>PBPH01000059.1 GCA_002725475.1 Methanobacteriota archaeon
CCAATCTCACCTTTCTCAAGGGGAACTGTAATCGTTCCTTCAATTGGTGGAATTAATCCGGCAACAGTCCTCAATAGCGTGGTTTTTCCAATCCCTGAACGGCCAATGATTCCAATGACCTCTCCAGCGTGGATCTCAAGGTTCACCGACTCAAGGAGAGGGGATGCCTTCTCAAAGCCGATTTCAGCATCTTTGATACTGAGAATGATTGTATCTGACATCGAGAGGTATCACCCAGATCTTGCTTATTCGCCGTATTTGTCTGCAAAGTACTCGTTGATTCCAGGGATGCTACCGATTGCAGCACTGTATGTTCCCAAGTGACTTTCACTGGTGACTGTTGTGACTCCACCGTTGTTCTCAAGGACGTTCTTGAGAATCTCTCCTCCACATGTGTTTTGAGGGAGATCTGCAACTTGGTGAGTTGTCATGCTGTAGCAACCGGTGTGGTTTGTGCCATCCATTGGATAATCTTCAACCCACATCTCACTGCTCATTGCCAACATTGCCGCTACGAAAGCATCGCGCTTTGCATCATCAATTTGACCAGGGTGAATCATGACTGGGTGACTAGGAACTTGTCCAAAGTGTGGCTCAAGGATTCGATATTCATCGCGTGCAAGACACCAATCATTGCCCTCACAATGATCCTCATAGGATGAGGTCTTGGCAAAGGCAACGTCGCCAACTCCAGCCGTCATGCATTCAAATGCACCACTGTAACCATAGTATTGAGCGCCGCTTTCAGGAATTGTTGCAACATCAAAGTGATTCTCAATGGTGGTTCGCAAGGATTCGATATCGTTACTGTTTCCATCCACTTCAACCATACCGTTTCCAATCATGTAACCCATCGGCATCAACATCCCAGCAGACTTGAGCCATCCTGTATGACAGGAATTGTTGCCCTCAAGTTGCTCCAAGGATGTGATGTTTGAACTGTTGCGAACCCAGGCAGCTGCAGTATAGTACGTGCTTCCATCTGATTTTGTGTCTGCAAGGATTGCCTCAAGGCCATGAGATTTCCACGCGACGAATGCTGCTCCACCATCTAAGAATGCGGCATCAGCATGTCCAAATCGAACGGCTTCAATTGCAGCATTGGAACTTGAAATTGGATAGATTTCCACCTCATATCCAGAATGAGCCTCAATGTAATCAGCCATCATTTGAGGGTTGGAATCTGGATTTTCATAATCATCCTTTACAGTATATGCAAGACGGATAACATTCTCATCATCAGAATCTTCACCACCCAAACAACCAGCGAGAGCAGTGGCCATTAGCAAACAACAAATGAAGATATTTTTCAACAATAATTTTCGAATCATGAGAATGCGTCCTTGGGAATTAAGGGCTCCTTGAAATCGAACGCGCTACAACGATTGGATATAATGTTTAGGGCAACCTTAATTCATTTCAGGGTGCCCTAAAAATAGCGTTTTTCTGGATGCTTTAGGGCTTTATTCGATTCATACGGCGGATGAAGAAGTACGGAGGCAAAATTGCCCAGGTTATCGCCGAAAGCCAAATCCAAAATGGATCCAATTGTGGTTGAGATTCTGGAAGCATGGTTTCCAACAACAGTTGGAACACTCCGTTGGGACTGAACAAATCCATCCGCTCGGCCATCAAATCAAAGGCAGTCGAATTTGTATCGGTTGCATCAACACCCATGAATGTCGCAACCACAACGGTGACAAGCAACCACAAGAGTGTGAATAGCAGCCATGTGCCCACTCCTAAAGTGACCGATGAGCCCATATCTCGCGCGTAGGAAGAAGCGAGTAATTGTAAACAGGTATACCACCATAGCAACAATCCAGTCGCGATGACAAACACACCAGAATTGACCAGAGAGGGCCACGCTCCCATCTGTCGATGAATCAGCCATGAGCCTGCAATAATTCCAATCAATGTCGGCAACATGGCAGCCATCCATACGCCAAATAATTGCGAGAGGGCGAAATCGGTTCGTGGCATGGGTTGCGATAAATCAATGGCCAATTCACCGGTCATTCGACGTCGACTAATGGTGTCAAAACCAAGTAACACAACGGCCAATGTACAGACAAGAACAATCACTGTACTCGCTAGAAATAATGCACTGGCTGGAGAATCAATCGTGATTCCTGCAGGTGCAGTAAATCTTGGATCTGAAAATCCCCAACAAGCTGCAGCAAGGAAGAAAATGATGAGTGGTGCCAGCAACAACATTCTCTGTCCTGAGAGATGGCGTTTGAATTCATGTTGAGCGACCAACCGTAAACTCGCAAGGCGATTACTCATCTTCTTCCACCTCCACATCGGTGAACACATCAAATCCTGAGTCTTCAACACTGAGTCCGGTGGCTGCGGTGAGGACCTCTTCCAAGTCTGCAGATACTGGATTCATTCTGGTGATGGTAAGTTCGTTCTGAATGGATGCGCGCATTTGGGCAGTCCAGTCACCTTGTTCCAAGTGGAGGCGATATGCCCAATCTTCGCCTTTGTGAGGATGCTGTGGCTCCGCACGAATCTCGTCGCCAAATGATTCTGGAGTTGACCCCATGCCGGCGATGTCCAAGCGCGCGAAAATACCCAAGTCTCTTTCAATGGTCGATAGGGATCCCGATTCAACGATACGCCCACGGTGCATTAACGCGACTTCATCGATGATTCGTTCAAGATCAGTTAGGCTATGGCTACTGATGACAATGGCCGTACCTCGTTGCGCTAGTTGGCGAAGTAAAGTGCGGAAGGCGCTTTGAGCAACTGGATCCAAGCCATTCAATGGCTCGTCTAGAATTAAGATGCGGGGCTCACCCAGAAGCGCAGTTGCCAAGGATAATCGCTGCCTCATTCCTTTGGAAAGCGTGGATAAATCGTCGTCAACTCTGTTTGATAACCCCACGAGTTTGAGAATTTCTTCTCCTTCAGATGTTTGAACACCACGCATTGCACAAAGACGACTCAAAATGTGATTTGGAGTGCTTGGACCAACCCATGAGACACTTTCGGGCATGTAACCCACGGATGCACAGAGATTGAGGTGCTGTTGTTCAGTTCTAATCGGTGTGCCATCAAGTTGAATGTGGCCATCTTCAAGGTCCAATATGCCCGCTAATATTTGCATTAATGTCGTCTTCCCTGCACCGTTTGGGCCAACCAAGCCAAGAATGCAACCCGATTTTATTTCAAGGTCAATTCCTCGAACTCCAGGGCCAGGGATAGTGGCCCATGGGTTGGTCATTGTCGCTCGTCGAAGACGATGACGATAGGTTGCAGAGTGCAAATTGAGCATGGGCCTCGTACAAGCCGGGATGCTCGCCCTTCATTGAGTTGCTGTGAATGCCTTTGTGAGGACACAATGAGCCACATGATTCAATGGGGCTCAAGTATACGGATGGTTGATGCAACTGGGTGGGGCTCTCACAGTCTGGGTCATTCCAATCATTCTCGTTGCTGGCGTGATTGGTGTGGAATGGAAACAAAAACACCCAGATGTACACATTTCTGATTTTGTGCGCGCAGATTCATTCTCTCTCGGCTTACTTGTTCTATGCGCACTCATTTGGATAGTCCCATTGGGATGGTTATTGGCACTACCTGCGGGCGCGGTTGGGCTTGGAATCCGTTCCATTGCTTCAGACGATGCACGGGCAATGTGGAAGGAACGATGGGGGCCACGCGGGATGCTTGTCATCGCGGTTGTCATCGGTATGCTAATTTCAGGAATTGGTTCAGTTTCCGAGCCCGTTGGAGCAAGTGAATGGGGTCAACCATTGCGTACTGACAACCCGGATGCCCCATTCTGGCCTGCCTCTGAACAACACACATGGTTACTCACAGATGGCACAATCATTGTGGTCAATCATGTTCGTCTGCCTGGAACATTGTCATCCATTGGCTCTGCGAGTACAGTGCAGTGGTGGCTTGAAGTCTCCAATACGGATGAAACAAGACTCAAGATTGCCATTGAAACGCTTCTGGTAGAGATTCATCGCCCCGCCACGGATGCAGAATATTTCTCTTTAGAAACCGTTGCAAGCGGTCAAACGCATGACTATGGCGGAACAGTTCTTCCTTACACGCACAAATACATCATTCTCGATTTGTTCAGTGAATTCAAAGCTGCAGAAATGATTACGGTCGCACAAGGTGAATGGGGTGGAGAAGTCAAACTCATCACCGTCATCAAACCATCAATCATCGGATTAAATCCACCTTTCTTTGATGATCCTTGGGCTGCACAATATGTTGAACCATGGTTAGATGCAAATGCTTGAATCGGGTTGAATGAACACCTACGGTGTTCCCAACTACACTTGATGCGTTACGGGAAAGCCTCTTCAGTCGCCTCGGTGGCTGGAGTGTACATGAGGAGTGCATTCTCAAACACACTGTGGGCCTTGCTGCTGACCGCATTGATGCTAGGTAGTATGGCAACGAAGACACCTGAATTGCCCGAAGAAGAGGATTCTGCTGATGCCGGAAGACAAGGCGTGGAAGCAGAATGTGAGGGCCTGACATTCGAAGATATGTTCAATTACAGTCATGCGGATTTTAATATCGAAATCAATGATGACTGGGAAACTGCCTACGTTGAAGCAGTTGCTTGGGTGAATGGCACAATGGCTGATGATGTTCGCACTGATTTCGATTCACTATTCGAAGTACTGGGCACAGACAATGGGTATCTTTCATCCGATGAATATCAGGCTGTGAGAAATATCGCAGCACAATGTGTAGAACAAACAAATCCACGATTCGGGCTTCGCAGTGGCGCCCCACATCGCGGCGGAGAGGGTGTCAATTGGTACAATGCAACTTGGAAAAACACCGAAGAACATCCCATGATTTTGGAAGAGTGGAATCTCATGCCAATGAACCACATTGATGAGAGAACATGTCAATCATCACCAAACGCGGATTGCGTAGAAATTCCTGTCGTCCCCATTACGCCAGGACGAAATTGTGACACGACAATCAATGATCCCGATGAATGCCGAATGATAATTTGGCTGAATGCAACATTAGAATTCAATGGCTTATTCGGTCAAGCAAGCGACCAATTCACTGTCGCCATGAACACATCAAACATGACCAATTCAGATTTGGATGTCACATATCCACCCTTAGAAGGACTTCGAATTGGACTGTTTGAAGAATGTGATGGGCGCCTCATCAATCAAGCAAATAATGACAATCAAGGCAGTGCACCAGCACCAGGGCAATGCACCAGTGACAATACAATTTCCACCAGTAGTCGATTGGTGAACATCAATGGAGAAACTCGCCTCAAGGTGGAGACCCATGTGGAATATGACATGGCCATCTGGCCAGATGGACAGGATATGTTCTTCGATATGACCACAGAACCACCTGAAGTTGATGATCCTCCAACATGGACAGCCAACGCACTTGCAGATGGTAGCATCATACCCATTGCTGATGATGGTGAAGTGCTATTCCTTACATCGGGCCAAATGGAAGCATGGGCAGATGATGACCAAGGTACTCCCTTGATTTCCTGTAGTGGCGCTGATGGGTGGGCCATGAGTAGCGATGCAGATGGACTCTCTGCAGTTCCTCCAGCAGGTCAAGACAGTACGACGCTCACGTGTATGGCAACTGATTCAAGTGGTCAAACATCGGATAGCCGATCCTTCACATTACAGATTCCGATGAGAATTACGGGCGATTCCGATGGCGATATGGCATCAATTACGATGACACCGACAGCCAATATGCCTGAAATGACCGTGACGGTGTCATTGAGTCAATCCAATGCACAATCCACAACTGAAACGGTGACTGTTAGCGATGTGTCAACGGCATCCATTTCGCTTTCATCAATGTCACCAGGTCCAATTTGGATTGAAATCACAGCAAGTGGAACTGGCATGAGCAATTTTGCACATACTTTTGATATTGGACTTGAGAAGGCATCTACACCTCCATCTCTATCTCTTGCGACATACGAATGGATTGATGATACCTATGATATGACTGGAAATTTCAATGACCCAGATGGCGATACTGTTACCATTTCGGCTACCAATGATGGATATGCTTGGGGTGATGTAGAACTGTCAGGAAATGGGTGGTGGGCTTATGGCCCAGGAATCGATTCAGATACCTCCAGTAATTTGATTGTCATTA
>PBPH01000060.1 GCA_002725475.1 Methanobacteriota archaeon
AATGCATGACACATGCGGCTAGATATGTACCTCTAGTCGAGGGGTGCGAACCATCACCAGAATAGAGATTGTAAAACAACGTACCTTGGTCGGTTGGCGTCCCACCATCAGCCACGATTTCGTCGTAAATCGCCTTGTATGCCAAGCCCACTGGCGCAATGTACGGTTCTCGCTCAGATGTGGTGATGTTTTCTGCATACATGTTGTAACCAGATTCGAGGTTGGCCTGCATTGTTAGATAATCGGGATTCAACCAGGCATTGTTGGAATCCCCATCACGATAGCCCCAGGTCATGAAGAAGATGGTCTCAGCTCCAGCAGCCTCAATCATTGAATCCAATCGAATGGCTCCATTCTTGGAATTCTGCCACATAGGTTCGGTAGTTGGGAATGATGGGACTTGACTTTGATCTTGAAGGATGACAAAATCATACTGATTTGTTGTCAGTGCTGTATTCCACTGATTTCCCGAAGATTCCGCATTGTCTGCATGTTGATACAATTTCATGCCTCCTCCAGTCAAATCTGAAACACTCGCTGAAGTTCCAGTTGAGTCAAACAAGGCCTGAACACTAGAACTCAAACTGTTCTGTGAGGTATAGGAATTGCCCAACATGAGTACGTCATAGGTACCATCTTCAGCAACCTCACGCGTGGGAAGAGCCTCTTCGAGGCTCTTTGTGACCGGCGCCCAACTCATCAAAAGAAAGAGTGCAAGTACGAGTATGACAAAGCGAGTACTAGACACAATAATTGAAGGCTTAACATCGCTCAAGATATTATCGGAGGCGTGATGACTTTTTTTTCTAAAAATGCGACTTTTTTTCTCTATAACAGCGTGGGGTATATTGCCGACGGCCTCACCTGCTCACCTCATGGCGGATGTATTTCTTGCGCGACAGTGTAAGAATGGCTTGGTTAAAGTCATAATCGGTGACATCACCAAGAGTGAAGCTGATGTGATGGTTACAACTGCTAACAATCGGCTTGCTGGCAGAGAGGGGATTGATGCCAAGATACACACCACTGCTGGTGCTGAATTGCGAGATGCATGCAATGCAATTGCTGCTGAACGTAGAAAAGACAACTTGCAACCCTGTCCAGTTGGAACTGCAGTCGTCACTGACGCATTTGAAATCCCTGCGAAGAAATTGCTTCACGTGGTTGGTCCTGATTGTCGCCGCCCTACACAAGACGAATCTAGACGTAGTCTTTTGAAGAAAGCATATGAAGCAATGTTTGAACAACTTGGTGATTTGGATGATGTTTCGTTGGTGGCAACTCCACCATTGTCAATGGATGTATTTTCATACCCCCATAGAGAGGGTGCTCGAATGACAATGGAAATAGTTCTAGGATGGATGGACACATCAGAAGATATCGGCGTTGATGAGATTCAAATAATTACTCAAGAAATGAATTGGATTAATAATCTAAGAACTGTTTATCGGGAATCTGAAGACCAGTTCGCTGGAAAGGACATAACAAGAGAATACCGTTAGAGGTGTTCCTACTCCTCTTCACCAAAGGATGTAGTTGCGCCCCCTCGACGGATTTGCTTCCATTGTTCTTTCACTTTTTGTGCCTCCGTACTAGGATCCCAAACATCTCTTTTTCTGGCTTTTCTAAATGGTAGTCTATGAACTGTCCTTCCATCATCTGTTGTTACTTTTTTCAACATCCATCTACCGAATAATGAATATACAATCTTGCGCTTCAAATCGGGCCGAAAGAGATTTGCAATATATGGAAGACCATCCTGTCTCTTTGTTTGATCCCTATGCCAATTAACTGCAATTTTCTTGAAAACACGGTCGCCGACTCTATTCATTAACCATCGATTTGAGACACTAGTAATGACAGTGGGGAGAATTTTCTTACGAACCTCGGAATCATATGTCATTTCCCCTAGCAAGTCTTTGGCAGCAAAAACTCCACTAGTAATTGCATACCTCATGCCAAAACCCCACATGAAATCCTGAAGGCCTCCGGCTTCACCAACATAATGACGTCCATCGATTGTGTACTTCTGGTTTATAGTGAAATCCCCCTTGCCCCCAACTCTCTTAATCGGTTTTCTATTCAATTCAGGATAATGTTGATCATACCATGCAATTGTTTCATTCAGAAACCTCTCGCTCTTTTTCTGTTTTCTCCAAAGACAAGTGCAAATCAGTCCAATGCCATCGATTACAATTAGGTAGGCATATGCACCTGGTGCTAATTTATCATTGAAATGGAACGCAACATGGTTTGGAAGAGGTGTTTCAAATATTTCCCCAAAGGCGACGGCGGAAGTATCCCTTGGCCCAGCAGCTACGATTTGACAATCCTCCGGTTTTACTCGAGAGTTGTAATGAATTTGGGCACCTGCCGCGATTGCCTGTCTTTTCAATCCTTGATCAATTGTATGTGGTGCAGTACCACGTTCAATAACTCGAAAGGCAACTTTGGGACTCCATGCTCTAGTGATTTCATCATCCGGATGAATAACATCCACCTCATGAAATGGGGTGACTTTGAATTCGTCTGGATTAATTCCCCAACCTCGTAATTCGTCTAGAAAATCTATATCGCTAGTCCAGTTTTCCAAACCTTGAAAATCTCCGTCAAAACGTGCTCCAGAATCTTCTCTAATATCATGCACGTGAACCTCTTTTCCTGCCTTTGCTAGGATAATAGCTGCTGCAAGACCTGATAGGCCAGCTCCCATAATCTGAATGGGCTCGTCTCCACCTCCGCCGGATGCCATCTGAGCCTTCGAGTTGCTCTTCAAGCATGAAGGATTCCCTATCGGCGCATTAAAACAGGGTTGCCATTACACACCTTAATAGATGAAAGCAAAGAAGAGGGTTATTGTCGTTCCAGCTCCTGATTCTTTAGATTCAAATGCTGTAAGGAACGAACTTTCTCTTGATGGGTGTGGAAGCGTAGTTTCTTTCCTTGGAATAACTAGAGGGTATGAAGATGGGGTTGCTGTAGAAAAACTCGAATTTGATGCATGGGAGGAAAAACTACCAGAAGTTCTCGAAAGGTTAGGTGAAGATGCAATAGAAAAGTTTGGTGTTTATTCTGTTGCCATAGCTCATCGAACCGGATCTGTAGGGCCAAGTGAGCCAATCGTAGCAATTCATGTTGCAAGCCCACACCGAAAGGAAGGGTTCGAGGCGTGCAGTTGGTTAATCGATGAACTCAAGTCCCAAGCCCCCTTGTGGAAAAAGGAAGTTCGAGCTGACGGCACGGTTTGGAAGGAGGGATTGGGTTGAACGATGGAATAGATGGAATTGTACAAGTTGGCCATAAACCAATTGTTGAGAGAAAAGCAATAGCAACGGGTTTGCTAAAACTTTCTCCAACTTCTGCAGATGCAATTCGACACGGGCTCGTAACGAAGGGAGACGTTTTGGAAGCAAGTACAGTAGCCGCAATTCAGGCCGTCAAGGATACTCCGAGAATGATTCCGCACTGCCATGTAATCCCGATTGAAGGGTGTAATGTTTCTTGGGAATGGGAAGATAATTCACTTCGGTGCACTGTTGCAGTTTCAGCACATTGGAAAACGGGCGTTGAAATGGAAGCTTTGGCAGGCGTATCTACTGGCCTTCTTTGTGCATGGGATATGGTAAAACCATTAGAGAAAAATGATGATGGCCAATACCCGAATACTAAAATTGAGTCAATAAAAGTAATTGAAAAACTAAAGGGCGAGTAACGATAGTATTGACAACTGAGGAGGTCTCGGCAGCCCATGGCGAACACCAGTGATTTGATGTCTCACTTTGTGAGAGCTACGGAAGAGGCCGCTATAGCAGCTTCAAAATGGCGTGGCAGAGGAGATGGGAAATTAGCTGATGGGGCTGCAGTGGAAGCTATGCGAGGCGTCTTTGATTCTGTCCCTTTTGATGGCAGAGTTGCCATTGGAGAAGGCGAAAGAGATGATGCACCGATGCTATGGATTGGAGAACCTCTTGGTTCAATGCAAGGTGCTGAAGGAGCATTGAAAATCGATATTGCAGTTGATCCACTTGAATGTACGAATCATGTTGCTAAAGATTTACCAAATGCAATTGCAGTTCTTGCTGCCGCGCCAAGAGGAACACTTCTTCATGCACCTGATTGTTATATGGATAAATTGGCTGGACCTTCAGAAGTAGCGGGTGAAATCTCTCTTGAAGCTGATGTGCCTTACAATGTTGAGGCAGCGGCAGCTGCTTTAGATAAATCAGTGAGCGAACTCAAAGTCGTGGTAATGGATCGTGACCGGCATAGAGATTTGATAAAATCCTTGAGAGAATTAGGGGTTTCTGTTCCACTAATTGGTGATGGAGATGTGGCAGCCGCTCTTGATGCTGCTAATCCACATAGTGATATTGATTTGCTGATGGGAATCGGTGCCGCCCCTGAAGGTGTAATTACGGCTACTGCATTAAGAGGTCTAGACGCTCATTTTGAAGGTCGATTAGTTACTACAAATGAAGATCACGAGCGTAGGGCCAGAGAAATGCTTGGTGATGATGTTTACAGATTATGGGGTAGAGATGATCTATGTGCCAGTTCTGATGCCCTATTCGTGGCTAGTGGAGTTTGCACCGGTTATCTTCCAGGAGTTGAGGATTTGGGTTCAAGAGTGGCAGTTCATAGTGAAGTAATTGATGTAGCAAGTAAGACAAGGCAATTCATCAGTTCAGAGTATCAAAAGTGATTCACTGATTAATTATCATGGCGATGGCTTGAAGATGACAAGCCTACTCGTCAATTTTGAGTGGTAGTTATGGATACGGCACTACTAGAGATGAATGCGAAAAAAATAGTTTCACCCGGGAGAGGTATTTTGGCTGCGGATGAAAGTACTGGCACAATGAGCAATCGATTGGAAGGAGTTGGAATTGAATCATCTGCAGAAGCACGCAGAGCATATAGGGCCAATTTATTCGCAACTCCAAATTGTAAATCTGCAATCAGTGGTGTCATTCTCTTCGATGAAACTATGAGACAGACTATGGACGATGGGACCCCTATTCCAGAATATCTTGCCTCCGTTGATATAATGCCAGGAATCAAAGTTGATACGGGTGCTAAACAATTAGCAAATTTCACAGGTGAGAAAATTACTGAAGGACTTGATGGCCTTAGAGAAAGATGTTCTGAATATTTCGCCATGGGTGCAAGGTTCGCTAAATGGAGAGCGGTTATTGCGATTGGTGACGGATTACCCAGTAATGCTTGTATCTCCACTAACGCTCATGCACTAGCACGTTACGCTGCGATTTGTCAAGAGCAAGGATTGGTACCAATAATCGAACCAGAAGTTTTGATGGATGGAAGTCATGATGCTGCTCGCTGCTATGAAGTAACAGCTCAAATCCTAAGCGAAACATTTGCCGCTTGTGAAAAACAGGGCGTCCATATTCCTGGAGCACTACTCAAACCGAACATGATTATCGCTGGAAAAGGATGCGATCAACAAATTTCCCGTGAAGATGTAGCTAGAATGACGCTAGATTGCCTGAAGGAAAACGTTCCTTCCGAACTCCCCGGAATTGTTTTTCTTTCTGGTGGGCAATCTGATGAGGATGCTACAGCCCATCTCAATATAATGAATGAAATGGACCCAAACCCTCCTTGGCAATTATCATACTCTTATGGAAGAGCACTTCAGGCTGCTGCTCTGAAAGTTTGGGCTAGTGGCACCCCTGAGGAAAGCCAAGAAGCATTTTCTCACCGAGCAAAAATGAATAGCCTTGCAAGATCTGGTGATTGGTCAATCACACTAGAATAATCTGGTTTTCTAAATCTCTTAAGAGTGATTAGAATCTCTTAAGAGTGATTAGAACTTATCATCCCTATCTAGAAGGAATGGTTGCCCTGGGGTCCACTCGGGATTTTTGTCTTTAACCCAATCGACAATAGCCCATTCACATATGTCATAGCCACCAGAGAGTATGCCACTTCTCTTGATATAACCAACTTTTACGATGTCTTTATCCTTTGAAAGAACATTGCCTAACTGCTGGCTAGTGGTCCCATGGCGCATGGTTGTATTGATGTGCTCAAGAATTTCTGCGGTGTTCCTCGGTCGTTCCGATAGGAATGCCTTTATCTTCTGTCTGATTCTTACCGTCTTCATTTTTTACACCTCTTTTCTCCATGTCATTTGACGTCTCTCAGCAGGTCGCAAATCGCCGTCTGAGCCAAGGGAATGCTCTCGCTGATATAACCGTTGCCACCGATGACTAATACAGTTACATATTGTGACATAGAATTGCGAGGTATTTGATTATTATTTGTGGTGAGTTAGAAAAACCACTTCATCTCCAATGGAAATATGTAACTAACGGTAACTAAGGAAATGATTGAAGTACTGCAACCACCCCCCGATTACCATACCTGCTATTCAGGTGTCGGAAGAGGGCTGAGATGACAGTAGGTAGAGCCGGTTCTAATCGAAGAATTCGCGGCAGTTACCGACGTAGGCTACTAGACCACTTGTCAGATGGACCCTCCACAGTTAGCGCAGCCGGGAAAGCGGTTGGCCTGCGTTTGCCCCATGCTTCAGCTGAATTAAAACGAATGAGGGAAGAGGGGTTCGTTCATTCTGATTCTGATTCTAGCCAAAGAGGGGCAAAACAACATTTGACCGCTGCTGGATCGCAACTATTGATTTCTGACGAATTGGCTAGATTGGAATCTGTGAAAATTGAGGAAATGCCTGAATGGGCATCTGGAATGCTACTGGCTAAAGATGGCCCGCAACTTCTCATTGCTTACACGAAATTGTTGAAAAGTTCCCTAATTCCACTACCAAGAAGTAGTGAAATGCCATATGTCGAAGGAGATGATGACTACAGTGGAAATGAAGGGGTGAAAAGCGAATGGCTCTGGACAGTTGCCAGAGAGGCTGAGGTACGATGGTATGATATTGAAAATTTACAACCCACAACATCCCCCAACGAAGAACAAAACACATCTCTTGACGATTGGATTGAAGATTCACCGAAAATTGGATTGTTGAGAGCTAGGTTACTTGATCCTCGGCAATCGTTGAGATTGGCAATAGGGAGTTGGTTCGGTGAGCCCATTGATTCAGAATGGCCAAATCTACCTATGCCAATGGGTTCTTCAGAATCATGGAATCTAGGCATTGCTCACGAATCTGTACCCCCCCTACAATCCCAATCTCCAATTTGTGCAATCCTACCCGATCGACTTTCAACTACAAGTTTGCTATCCTCATCTACAGAAGGTGCGATGACCATTGCAGAAGCTTCGCTACTTGGTAGAGAAGGAGATGCTCTGCCATTATCAATTCTTCAATCATGGATTAACAGAGCGCATCCCAGATTATCAGAAGTAGAGAGAAAACATCGTTTGGAAGGTCTTTGGGAAGCCATTAGGAAGGGGCGAAAAACAAGAAGCGGGGCTACAAGAGTAGAAGATTCCACTTGGCGAAGGTTTCAATCTGATTGGCCAAATCGTGAATGGTCTGATTCGAGTGGTGATGAAAGTACCTTACTCGATGTCCAAGGGATGTCAAATAATGCTTGGCTATCACTAATTGATTGGTCTATTAGTAGGAGAATAAAAACCCCAATAGTAATGCAATACCCCCCCAACCACTATGATTCCCACCAAATCCATACCCTCTTTTCAGACCATAGAACAAGAATGGTGATTCTAAATAACGAGCCTGGTGAAGTACTCCCATACCCCACACTTCGACCTGACCCAATAAGACCTCATTCTTGGTTCAGACTTCAGTTAGCTGGAGATGTGGAATTAGCATGCAAAGTTTCTTCGAAGCCACCACCTCGATTTACTTCACCACCCCCTAGTTGGCAACCACCTACAAATTAT
>PBPH01000061.1 GCA_002725475.1 Methanobacteriota archaeon
AAAATCAATCAAGTTGTTGAAGATGAAATCACTGAAGACCAAACAACAACCGCTGATGTAGATTCAGATGAACCAAAAAATTCTGATGTTGATGATGAAATTAACGCAGCATTATCAAAACTGACAGGAACAAATATACAACAGTCAGAAGAAAATAATAAACAAGAAAAGAAGAAAAATAGAAGAAAGGTAAAGCGAAGGAAAAAATAATTATAATTCAAACCATTTAACAGAACCCTGCATTTCACATACTTCATTTAGAAAAATTTCTAATCCATCAACAGCATTATGATCAAGTATATTTGTTACTTGAGTGAAATAGTTCTCTACTTTTTCAATATCAAATCCACTCCTGTCTGATGTATTTTTTATTACTTGATTTTTGTACATATTATCTTCTTTGAAATTTTTTGCATTGGATAGCAAATCATGGTGGGCCAATTTCAAATTATCATAATCACAATCGATAGGTGCAGCGAATACAGCAAAAACCATTGGCAACCCTGTAATCTCCTTCCATTTATGTCCCAGATCTATTTTGACTAGTTCTGGATATCTTTCAGCTTCATCTAATGCGCGGTCACCAATCAATAGTGCTGCATCACATTCATCTAGCATTTGATTCAAATCAGGACCCATTTCGATAGTTTGTGGATAAAGATCGAGTTGTTTTAAAATGTAAATTAATAGTTTCTTTGACGTAGAAGAATCGGATGGTAAAGCAATGTTTTTGATATCACGTAGTTCATGTTTACTGAATAATAAAACACTTCCAACGGGTCCATCAGATGCGATGCCGATATCAGGCAACAAAATTAATTCGGAATTATTTTTGGCATAATCAGCAGTAGGAATTGGAGCAACAAGACAATCTTTTCTGAGTAGATGGCCAGTTAGCCACGAGGGGGGTGCAGGGAGTATATCCCAATTAGCACTCAAACCATCAAAAAGTGGATCACAATTTACAAATGATACCCTTCCAATTACATTAGACCAATCGGACATATAATCACCCATATGCTACTGGCAACCCTTTATTATCAGACGGTGGTAGTTTCCTAAATTTTCTAAAAATTGTATAGTCTGTATTTCTCTCAACAGGAACTCCACCAATTTGTTCTATTAAATTAGCCAAATCAGCATCAATTTGATCTAAGGGGGTTGTTGAGCCGGCTTTATGCATGATTTCTTCATGACTTACTGTACCATCGATGTCATCTGCTCCATGTAATAATGCTAATGCGGAAATATCATCCCCGAGATTCATTCTGTAAGATTTGATGTGTGGAATGTTGTCTAACATGATTCTAGACATTGCAACAGTCCTCAAAATTTCATTTGCTGTAGCTAATTGAGCCTCAGGGAGACGTGTTTTATCGGGCAGGAATGGATATGGGACAAAGCATTGGAATCCATTAGTTTGGTCTTGTAATAATCTTAGTTTATCCATATGAACAATTCGTTGCCTTGTTGTCTCTATGGTGCCGAATAGCATAGTACAATTAGTTGGGATTCCCAGTTCATGTGCTGCTTTATGGATAGAAAGATATTCATTACTGGACTCTTTTCCTTTACAAATATGGTTTCTCACCTCATCATCCAGGATTTCAGCACCACCTCCAGGTATTGAATCTAACCCTGAATTCTTCAATTTTTTCAACACATCATGTATTTCAAGTCCTGACATAATAGCAAGATGTTTTATTTCTACGGCGGTCAATGCCTTGATTTGAAGATGCGGGTATTTTTCCTTAGTTGCGCTGAATAGTGAAGTGTAATATTCAATTGTCCATTCATTATGCAAACCACCTACTGTATGGACTTCAGAAATATGGTTTTTGTAAGGCTCAATACGATTTAGATATTCTTCAATCGATAGAGAATAGGCTTCATCTGATTTAGGGCCTTCTCGGAAGGCACAGAATTTACAAGCTAATACACAAACATTTGTCTGATTAACATGCAAATTACGATTGAAGAAAACGTAATTGGAAAAACGAGCTAATTTTAATTTATTTGCGATATTGGCTAGTGTTGGTAAATCACATTCATCATGTAATTTCACACCTTCATCAATAGTGATTCGAGTACCATTTAGTACCTTGAAAATGATTGATTTAATATCATCCTTAACATTGTTTAAATCAATAAATTTGTCATCAATATTTTCTTTCCAATTAGTATCCATACCTGCTTCGAAAACATTACTCGGCCATGATTCAGATGGATTTGAAGACATGTCAATCACATTGATTAATAATATAATGATATCAGTTTAATTCATACTTCTAATTTTATTAATGATTTTTCGGAGCTCTTCTATCCAGAATACACTAGATGCCAAAACTATTACCATTAACCAATCTGTAATTTGCAATGGTATGGTGTGAAGTAAACTACCAATTGTAATTCCAACGATAGGGACAATTGCATTAGAATTTTGAACAATGATAACTAATAAGAACAAACTAATCATGAAAGATGCACTTATGAAAACGTTTTTGAAAAGTCCTAATTCAAATGCAGATTTGTCGATACTTCTACAATTTACCACGTTAAACAACTGGAACATAATGAATGCTGCGAAGGACACGGTCCTTGCGTACTCAAATTTTTCTTCAGCATATTCATCCCATAATGGTTCATTACAGGTTCCATCTTCGTTGAAAAAATTAGAATCAGACTCAGCATTTAATCCATGACATGGATCAGAGCTTACTAAACCACCTCCTGCTACGGAAAATATCGCAAGTGTGCCAATAACCATGACCAATCCAAGGAACCCAATTAGTCGCTTATCGGAAGGATTTGGCAATGGTTCTGTCAACGCGCGAGGTTTTTCATCCATGACATTACCATGTCTTTTTTCTATTCCTAAAGCGAGTGCAGGGGGCCCATCCATTAGAATGTTGATAACCAGTAATTGTGTTGGCGTTAATGGCAATCTCCAGCCCATGATGAATGTTGCAACGATAATTAGTATTACAGCAGCGACGTTAGTTGAAATTTGATACCTAACGAAATTGCGAATATTAAGGTAAATTTTCCGTCCTTCTTCAATAGAGTCAACTATTGTTGAAAAATTATCATCCTTAAGAACCATATCAGCAGCATCACGGGCTACATCTGTTCCTGCGATACCCATTGCAATACCAATATTGGCCTGTGATAATGCTGGTGCGTCATTATCACCATCACCAGTCATCGCCACAACATGGCCTGCATTTTGTAATCTAGAAACGATGCGTAACTTTTGATCTGGTGTTACGCGTGAGAACATTACAATTTTATCGATTCTTTCATCAAGTTCTTCATCCGTCATTTCTGATAATTTTTTACCCGTGACAAATTGTGAATCATCATTAATGATACCAATTTCTTTTCCAATTGCCATTGCTGTCATCTGCTGGTCGCCGGTAATCATCATCACCTGAACACCTGCTTCATGGCACTTGGTAATTGCATCTGTAACAGTTGCTCTAGGTGGATCCATTATCCCAACGAGGCCTAAGAATATTAGGCCAGATTCAACAGAATCTACATCATCCATATTTTCCTCGCCACTAAGAGGCCTAGCAGTTAGAGCAATAACTCTCAAGGCTTTGGTTGCCATTTCGAGATTTACCTGACCTATCCTATCCCTGTGTTTATCTCCAATAGGCGTAATCCTTCCATTTTCAACTACGTGACTAATTCGTGAAAGATAAGGGCCAATTGCACCCTTCGAAAATACCCATCTTTCACCATCGAATTCATGTATGGTGGTCATTCTTTTACGCACACGATCAAAAGTAAATTCTCTAAATCGGGGATGCTTTTTTCTGAACGAATCGACAGATTCCATCATTTTCCATCCAAAAACAGCGCATGCAGTATCTGTTGGGTTCCCAATACCTTTCCAATGGCCATCTATTTCGCGAATATTACTATTCTGGCATAATAGGGAACATGCGGTTGCTAATTTGAATCCTTTATCCACCTTCAAATTAGCCATTTTTGTTTCTTCAATAGCTTCGCCACTAATTTTCAACACACCGTTAGTTGGATCGAATCCACTACCTGAAACAGAATATATTTCATCACCACAGAAAAACGACCGGACTGACATTTCATTTCTTGTTAAAGTGCCAGTTTTATCGGTACAGATTATTGTAGCAGAGCCCAATGTTTCAACTACCTTCATCCTTGAAATAATTGCATTTTTAGCAGACATATTCTGCATGCCTAATGCAAGTGTAATTACTAAAATGATGGGCAATCCCTCTGGTACAATAGCAACGAAAATAGCAACAGCGATGAGGAATTGTTTAGCAACTACTGTTTTCAAACCGCTAATTCCCATTCCATCAACGAATATAGCAATACCAATTGTGTATCCGACAAGTGAAACTGCTGTAATTATAGCAATTAATCCAAGATAACGACCTAGGGATTCAAGTTTAATTTCGAGTGGTGTTTTTGGAGTTTCAACATCTGATATACCTGTTGCTATATCTCCCAACCTTGTATTCATACCTGTTTTTACTACAACTCCCAAACCCCTGCCTGCAGCAACTACAGTACCCATGAATACCATATTATTCATTTCTTGTAATATTGAATTCTTAGGGCAAACTCCAACTTCTTTGTATAATACATCTGATTCACCAGTTAGTGATGACTCGTCAATAGCTAGTTGATGAACTTCAACTAATCTAACGTCTGCTGGAACATTTAACCCCTCTTCGAGCCATACAATATCACCTGGTACTATTTCTTCAGTCGAAAGACGATGTTCCATGCCATCTCGTAGAACAATACAGTGACTGACCAGTAATTTCTTTAATGATTCCATGGCTTCTTCAGCCTTTTTCTCTTGTATATACGAAAATACAGCATTAAGGGTCAATGCAATAGAAATAAATATTGGAGTACCCAAATCATGTGGTGCTGCAATTAATGCTATGACAGCAGCAAGCATTAACAGATATACCATAGGATCTCTAAAATGATCAATCAACTTCAATATAGGGTGTCTTGGTTTTTTACCCTTTAATTTATTATACCCATGTTTCTTAATTCTCAAAATTACTTCATCGGTAGTTAATCCCGCGGTTGATGTGTTTAATTCGGCTAATACGTCATCTAATGGAAGATTATGCCACAAAGAGTCCTCGATATTATCCGCAATATCGTCAATGTTTTGAGTAGAAGGCATACGCTGGACCTTACAAGGCAGAACCTGTTAATATTTGTATGAAGCGGAAGATGCCGAATTCAAAAATTGATAATTATATGCGTAGCATTGACTACCTGAACGCCTTCCGGAATGCATGGGCGAGTTTGAACCGTATGTACCGGCATCAAAATCCTTGCCCGAGTTAACCAAACGCGCATTGCTACTGGGGATAGTTCTGGGGGCACTAATGACTGCGGCAAATACCTACCTTGGACTGTATATTGGGATGACTGTTTCAGCATCTATACCTGCAGCAGTAATGTCTATGCTATTATTGCGTATGTTAAGATTCAAAGATGTAAGCATCCTTGAAAATAATGTTGTACAAACTATGACCTCTGCTGGTGAAAGTTTGGCTGCTGGTATAATTTTCACAATGCCGGCATTATTAGTCATGGGAAGGCAAATGGATACATTAACTACTTTCATCGTGGCAGTTTTAGGTGGTATTCTAGGTACTATTTTTACAATAACACTTAGACGTGTTTTTATTGTAGAGGAGGCTTTACTTTATCCAGAGGGTATAGCATGCGAAGAAGTTCTAGTCGCTGGGCAAAAAGGCGGTTCCCAATTGGTTGTGATTCTTTACGCCTTAGGTCTTGGAGCGCTCTATGGATGGATGGTTAAAGGGTTCGAATTAACTAAGGCAAAGATCGAAATTGCCACTGAAGTAATTGGTTTTAGAATATATTCATCACTAGATTATTCACTTTCATTAGTAGCAGTTGGCTGGATCGTAGGGTTGAATATAGCTTCATACATATTTTTTGGAGCAGTTTTGGGTGTATTTATTTTAACTCCTATTTATGGTTTAACTTACGGTTGGCCAGTTGATGCAGACATTGCTCATGGTTTCAAAACACTATGGGCCACTCATATCAGATTTGTTGGGGTTGGTTGCATGGTTGTTGGTGGTTTATGGACATTAATTGATATGAGAAAAACGATTTCAAGTGGATTGAAAAAAGCTTTGAATTCGAACACCTCAGAAGACATTAAACAACTACCGCGGACTGAACAAGACATCCCAATGAAATATGCATTTATAGTCCTAGGAGTAATTGCGACCCTAACATTCTTCTTTTATTGGTGGAAGACTGGCTCATTACTACTGGCTATAGTTGGAGCACTATTTTTATCCATTACAGCCTTCTTCTTTTCAGCTGTTGCTGGATATATTGCTGGTGTTGTTGGCTCATCTAATTCACCCGTTTCTGGGATGACAATTGCTACTTTAATGGCAACAACATTGATCGTATGGATTGTTGGTGGTATAATTCTTGATATGGGGCAGACTGAATTGATGTATGCTACTCTAATTATTGCTTCAGTGGTGGCTGTAAATGCAGCAATTGCTGGAGATGTTATGCAGGATCTAAAAACTGGCCATTTGGTTGGAGCAACTCCGTGGAAACAGCAAATTGCTGAATTAATCGGAGTAATGATTGGCGCTGTAGTAGCGCCATTAACACTAACTGTTCTTAACGAAGCATTCAGGATTACACCTACATATTGTGCTGCCAACCCTCATCCGGAGTGGGGTTGTACAAAGGTACTAGAGGCTCCACAGGCAGAAATAATTGGTACGTTAATTGAAGGAATGTTTGGGGGTTCGGTCAATTATCCAATGCTCGGCCTAGGGGTAATGGTGGCTGCAATTATCATTAGTTCTCGTTGGTACTTAGGCAGAAATGGCCCTAAACTTCCAATAATGTCTATTGCAATTGGGATGTATCTACCATTCTATCTATCTGGAACTATATTCTTGGGTGGAATACTAAATCACCTAGTTACTAGAACAGCCCATTTGCGAATAGATGGGACCTTGGCTGGCACCCCCTCCCAAAGCGCTTTCAAATCTGGTAAAGAATTGGTGAGTAGAGGGACATTGCTATCTGCTGGACTAATTGCAGGGGAAGCTCTGATGGGTGTATTAATCGCAGTATTCATCATAATACCATTCATACCACCTCCAAATGATTGGTTAGGTTTCCTAGGCACATTAGGACCCGTACTTTCTACCATTTTCTTCCTATGGTTTTTCGGTGTATTCACTTGGCTTGTTACTAGAAGTTTGCCAAAGGCAAAAACTCCCTTTTCATTATTGATTGATTGGGGGTATGTCGTTGTTGATGGTGGCCGTAGATTAATTTCTAAAATCAAGCCCAATTGAATAATTATATTTCTTTGATTAGTGGAAATCATCAAAGGCTTACCGAAATGCAACCAATATGGGGAATGGTTGTTGATGACTAAAGATGCAGGCGGAATTAATCATTTGGCAGATATTGATGAATTGCGTAGTATAGCGACCCGATGCAGGCGAGAAATAGTAAAAATGACTCATCGTGCTAGTGCAGGCCACCCAGGTGGTTCTCTATCTGCAATAGATATTCTAGTTGCACTGTATAAAACAAGATTAAGAATAGATCCAAATGAACCGGATTATCCTGAACGTGATAGATTCATTATGAGTAAAGGGCACGCATCACCTGCGATATATGCCATATTAAACGTCATGGGATTCCTCACCGTTTCTGACTTAAATTCATATCGAATTATGGGTGGTATTTGTCAGGGCCATGTAGATATGAAATGGACTCCTGGTGTTGATTTCTCAGCCGGAAGCTTAGGCATGGGTTTGTCATTTGGATTAGGTGTTGCACTAGCTTCTAGAATGGATAATTCTGATAGGGCGGCATTTGTTATGCTAGGTGATGGGGAATTGCAAGAAGGGCAAATTTGGGAAGCGGCTATGGCTGCTGCACACCATGAAGTTGGCAACCTAAAAGTGATTGTTGATTGTAATAGAATTCAAAATGATGACTTCATGGAAAAGCAATTGAGACTATTTGATATTCCAGCAATGTGGAAAGGTTTTGGATGGGCGGTAAGGGAATGCGATGGCCACGATTTTAATGAAATAATTTCATCAATAGAATGGCTAGATTCTGTAAAAGACCGCCCCGCTGTATTGATTGCTAATACTGTAAAAGGTAAGGGCGTATCATTCATGGAAGATAACCCAGCATTCCATGGCGCTGCACCAAACGATGAGCAATTATTGCAAGCATTGGAGGAATTATCGTGACATTAGCGGCTTCAAGAGATGGTTATGGTGCTGCACTTTTGAAGTTAGCAGAAGATCCCAAGGTTGTAGTTATTGAGGCTGATTTGGGCAAATCAACAAAAAGCCAAATGTTCAGGAAGGAATATCCAGAACGAACTATTTCCCTAGGCATATCAGAACAAAATATGATGCTAGTCTCTGCTGGTCTAGCTACAAGTGGATACAAACCATTTGCCTCTACTTTTGCTATATTTACTGAACGCGGATTTGAACAAGTTAGAAATGGGATTGCTAGACCAAATATTCCAGTACATATTTGCGGTAGCCATGGCGGAATTCATACGGGTACTGACGGTTCATCTGCTCAATCTATTGAAGATTTAGCAATTTATCGTAGTCTGCCAAATATGATTGTTTTACATCCCTCTGATGATTTGAGTACTGAATATCTAACAACGCAACTATTGGAAATGGACTCTCCATCATACACTAGAACAGCAAGGAATAAAACCCCGAGAATTTATGATTCAGAAACTGTCAAGGAACTTAGAATTGGCAAAGCGGAACTGCTTGAAGATGGTGATGATGTAGCAATTATTGCATGCGGAGTAATGGTTTCTAGGGCCTTGGAAGTTTCAAAAATATTGGCCGAAGAAAATATTTCAGCCGCTGTAATTGATATGCACACTATTAAACCACTAGATGGTGAGATGATAGATTATCTTGCAAAAACTTGTGGCTGTTTCGTTACTATTGAAGATCATTCAATTATTGGTGGTTTAGGTGGAGCAGTATCTGAACATCTATCAAGTAATTTACCATGTCCAATAGAAAGGATTGGCGTTAATGACCACTTTGGTGAATCTGGTCAAGGAGATGAATTATTGGATAAATATGGAATGGGCATTCAAGATATTGTTAATGCAGCGCGTTCTGCAATAGCACGAAAATAATCCTTCATTTTAGTACATACAATCAATGCTTTCATGAATAGCAGTCAATTGGCAATGGTCGGGCGTGTTCCTATGAGTGACCATTTGGAGAAGTTAGAAAGGTTGCTAGATGGTGAACTTGGGCCAGAAATATTGGAAGAAGACCCCGTACTAGCTAAACTTGCTGAAAGAATTTATGGCGATGACTTCCTAGAGAAAATGGGCCTTTCAAGGGGCGATTCTAAACGTGCCCTTTCAGAATCACTAAGTGACGAATTGGATGATGATATGCTCATCGAAATCATTCCAACTGATGATATAGAACCATTTGATGCACCCACAATAATTGATACTCCAACCCTCCCAGAGCAATCTAAAACTACAAAAAAACCATATCTTAGTGGTGGATTATTTCTTGTTACAATTTTGAATTTATTTGGTCTGTTCTCCTTCCTGGGGAGTGGGTGCACTGGTGGGGGGTGTCCTTCTGATGGACATAATAAGATCAATTGGGCTAGTATAGGTAATTTGGATTCTGGTTGGGGTTGGTCACCTTCAGTTTTAGAAGGGTCAATAGGAATACCAGACATATTGGCAATTACAATATCTGCTGTTATGATATTGATTTGGTTCATCCGACGCTGAAATGACTAATACATCCTTGCCAAATGTTGTTTTCTCTTGGTCATTTTACCAGAAATTATACACGACATCTCAGTTTCGTATGTTTCAATACTATCTCCTAATATTGTAAGCCCAGTTGTCTTTTCCAATAATTCTGCATCAGAATCATTACCATCGAAAGGAACATGGTAAATGATTCCATCTTCTATTTGCTCATCAATTGATTCCAATGACTTAATGGAATTAGACATCATATGATTGCTACGAATTTCTAATTCTTTTTCTATTTCAATTAGTTCATTAGTTACAGCTGAAACTATGTCATCTAATGGTATTGGGGCCTTACCACCAGTCCTACGTGCTGCAAAAGCAGTACCTTTATCCATATCTCGAGGGCCTATTTCCAGACGTAATGGGACTCCTTTGATTTCCCAGTCATAATATTTCTGACCGGGCCTTAAATCTCTGTCATCAATGTATGTTCTAAAACCCGCTTGACTCAATTTCTCAGAAACTTGCTTGGCTGCATCTGTTACAATAGGATTTTTGTGAGCTGCTACAGGCATAATTACTATTTGAATAGGGGCTATTTTTGGTGGAAAAATTAGTCCATGGTCATCACCGTGAGTTCCAACAACTGCACCCAGCAACCTCTCTGACATCCCATATGTGGTTTGGTGGCAGTTTCTCTTTACACCATCTCCGTCCTCATATGTGATGTCAAATGCTTCAGCCCATTGATCCCTATAGTGGTGGCATGAAGCAACTTGTAATGTCCTTCCATTCGGCATAATTACGTCAATAGCAATTGTATACCATGCGCCAGGAAAGGTATCCCAGACAGGGCGTTTTGAAATGATTACTGGTAGTTTAAGATCAGACATTATATTTCCAACGATTTCTAAATCCTCATTTATTTGTTCTGTAGCGCTGTCTTCATCTGTATGAGCTGTATGAGCTTCAAAGAAATGAATCTCGCGAACACGAATAAAAGACCTTGTTTGCTTAGTTTCATATCTAAATGTATTAACAATTTGATAAATTTTCAAAGGTAAATCTGTATGACTTCTTATCCATAACGGGAAAAGGGTGTACATAGCAGTCTCTGATGTTGGGCGTAGGAACATGGGAATGTCCAATTCATTTTCACCAGCATGTTTAACCCAATAAACTTCCTTTTTGAATCCCTCAACTTCTTCATCATATCTCATTTCGGAAGGATCGATGCCTAATTCCCTTGCTGCCTTAAGTTTCGCAACTAGTTTATTCTCTTTATCCAATAAATCTTCAGGAATTAATAATGGGAAATTTACTTCTTCATGATTTGTTCTAGTCATTTCAGAATGAGTCAAGGAATCGATATTTTTCATTGCCTTCCAACCATATGGACGCCATACGTCCATGCCTTTGATTGGATATCTTTTATCGACTAAGTCAGCAATTTCAACAATTGCTGGATACCACGAACTAAATTCACTCTTAGGGGGTATTCCGCGCTTAGCCTTATCGTGCCCCCCCATGTTACCACACGCCAACCCATTATGCTTCAATACTATCTATGCCTGAACTCGATTGCGACATTGGATTAAATATCGCCAATAGGGATGCAAATAACCACGCAGCCTCCAATAATACAAACGCCCATTCACCTGTATGCATGGCTCTGATTCCTAAAATTCCTGACCCAATTGCCATGAGTAGAAGATAGGTTAGACCACGACTATCGAGTACCCCTCTAGTCTCAAAAACGAAGGCTCCTAAAATACAACACATTCCAATATATGAACCGTAATAAGTAAAAGGTTCCCATGATTCTAAAGCAATTACACTTCCAGTCATTTATTAGCGGCTAATTTGCTCATCAATAATCATTGCCAATGATAAATTGTCTTTAATGGTAGTTATTACACCTTTTTCGTTAACCCAAAATGCCCTAGGTGTCGTTTCATCATTTACCGATTCTAGTAAATTCGCAACTACTCCATTTAATTGATATTTATTAATCATATTTTTAGCCGACTCTATCAAATCGTCATGACTAACATTTGACTCCAATTTAAATCCAATCCTGATAGTATTGTCACAGTATGGGGTCAATTCGTTAATATGTTTCTTAGATGAGTTTAATTCTATCAACCATGTTTGTTCATCAGATTTCAACTTGTAATCATGATAATTTGAAGGGGTGAAATCAAGAACCGCGGCACAATGCACCCAAGAATCTGGTGGATTTTCAGACTTTGCATGTAGTAATAATGCATTTAGCATGTCATCTGGATTACTGTGATATTCTAAATTTTTCAGGAATGTTGGTGCAGGTGAAGTTGTCTCACCATGAACAACAATCACATCATGACCCATCCTATAGAGATAATCACTAATTTTCCAACCAGTTTTTCCAGTAGATGTATTTTGAATCCATCGCACATGATCAATAGGGCTGCGTGTTGCTCCAATTGTAATTATTACCTTACTTGATTTATTACTCGAATTAATTATATGGCTAAATTCTGCAACGATATTCACCGTATCGGGGGTTTTTCTTCTACCTTCCTCATGAGGCCCCCATAATACATAATTTCCGTTTTGAATTAGTTCATTTGTTAAATCCTCAGTTATTGGATCGGATGAGAGTGAATTGTGCATACTTGGTACGAATAATATTGGTATTCCCCTACCCCTTGCTGCTGACATTGCCATTTGTAATGGGGTGTCCATGATGCCATGAATATGAGACGCAATTGTATATCTTGTTGCAGGGCAGACAAGCACCGCATCTACTTCTTCCAATTGGGCCATATCAGCTTCCCAGTCAATAATTACTTGAGATTGTGATGCCCATTCAATAGCTAATGGTGATATGATTTGTTGCG
Organism: Methanobacteriota archaeon; assembly: GCA_002725475.1. Taxonomy (GTDB): domain Archaea; phylum Thermoplasmatota; class Poseidoniia; order Poseidoniales; family Thalassarchaeaceae; genus MGIIb-Q1. Next base: position 12,718 of record PBPH01000061.1, read on the forward strand.
CGGCTTTAGTCATGACAACTATGGGAATCCCTCCATGCCTCCTGATTTCGCGTAATAACCTTACACTATCAACAGCAGCAATACCTCCCGTAATGCCAACTAGTATCTTCATACCACTTAGGGAATTAGAGACTATCTCGACATCGACATCCTTTGTCTCCGCCATCAATACCTGCGGTTTGGTGCCCCCCTTTACGCATACCGGTGCCCAAAACTGAATTAGTCTCGCCTTTTCGTAGGCAACATGGAGAAGGATAACTCTAGTATTGAAAGAGTACATCGCGGAATGTCAAGTTCGCTATTATGGCTGACCTTGCTGTTTTTCTTCATAATGATGGGAATGATAGTAAGTTTGCAAATTAGTCTCGCATCATTAATTGGCATTTTATCCATCGGAATGATGGTTGGTCTGATCACGATATATTTTGGATTCAATAATCGGCGTCCATGGGCATATAAATTTGCCATGGCTCATTGGCTATTCCTGATACTTATTTGCATCCTAATTGGCATTCAAAATCTATTAGTCGGTGTTTCAGGAGATATACTAGCATTGGTAATGTCTGGTATGTTAATATTTATTTCAGTTGGAATGATTAAGAGATTCTCAACATTTTCTAATCCTATTTTCATAGCTTGGTATTTAGGAAAAACTAACAAAATAATTGCTACTTCAAATCTAGATGAAAATGAAATGATGGGGGCTTGCCCCAATTGTCTTTCATTATTGGCAGTTAAACCATTAGAATTACATCATGAAGATAAGTGCCCAAATTGCAATATGAAACTAGTTTCCGATGAAACATATCATAAATTTGCTAATGAAGAAGAATGATTATTGGTCAGAAATGGTTAGATTTTTCCAATATTCTTCAGGTACTTCCTGTGCTAATCGAAGTGCCCCCTCGGCCCCCAGTTTAACTGGGTCTTCAACAATATGAACAGTAATTTCACCTAAATCAGCCAGTCTGTCTTCCATAGTTGCGCCCAATCCCCTGATGCCTGAACCGCCACCTGCAAGAATGATATTCTGACGGAATGCATCGTGATATTCGGGGTTTGAGTCTGCAATCAAGCCCTTAACATTGAAAATGATGTCATCAACTATTGATTCACATGCTGAAGATACACAGTCTGTAATGTCTAATGACATTGCCTTGCCTTCAATAGAGAAATCTACAATGATTGGATCTTCTGGTGGTGAATGATTGGTGAATGAATATTGTTCCTTCCAGCGCCTGGCCATATCTTTAGTGACTTGCGCGCCAACATATTTCTTTTGTATTTCCTCTATTAGTCTTGCATCGACAAAATCTCCTGCGCGGTTGATGTGCAACTGATCTTCTGGCCTTGGTATTGTACCATAAACTCTGCAAATATCAGTAGTACCAGCACCAATATCGATTACCATTGTGTGGTCAAGCATATCCAATGCATAAGCTACTGCAAAAGGTTCGGAAATAATCATGCAAGCATTTACTGTACCAGCTGCCGCATCAAAAATTGCTGTTTTATCGACATGACTAGCCTCAGCTGGTGCGCCAATAACTGCTACTACTCTGTCATAATCTTCTGGGTCAGCAAGATTCATCATATGATTGATGAAATGCGCAATGTATTTTTTATCCTCTGGAGTATCCTTGATAACGCCGTGTTCAAGAGGTCTATAGAGGTTTAACGCCAACCTATTCTTTAGAGCTTCTTCTCCGAACAGTACATCTCTGCGTAGGAAATTTTTTGCGATAGAATCCTTTGGTGTCCCAATTACAGTAAGCACCTTTTCATCGTGCTTGTCATTAGAAACCATCACAGACCTAAATGTACCTAAATCCACGCCTATATACAGAGTATCTGTCGCCATTACATTCACCGCAATTACGTCTCGTAGGACTAGGTATATCAACAATACCTAAATTTCATCTTTTAGATTGGCTAAATTATAACCACATTTCACAGCCGTTGCAATACCATGCACTGTGTTCAATAAACAATTCTGACATTTTTCCACAACCAGTACACTCCTTCTGAGCACCTTCTCCAAACAATGTAATAATTATCTGGATATGTCGCTCGTCTGAAATGTCCAAGTGTTGCCTCATTGCCCACAACAATTGGTCTTCACTAGGTGTGATAACACCATCTGATAATACTAATTCAACTGCTGTTTGGTAATCAGATTCTAGGCTGACTGAAGCTGGGTCTAATGTGACTCCGTCTTTTTCAGCAACCATGTCTTGGGAGCCCGGATCATCCACGTATAGGACCAACGCACCCGTATCTAATGAATTATCACGTAACTCAAATAATATTTTATTTCCTTCATTATTTGCATAAACGAAATTACTTGAACGATTAATTATTGATGCAATATTTCTAGCAGTTTCCTCAACAGTCCTACCCTTCCTCCAACCCATTTCGGTATCTTCATTCAAAAGGTAAAATTCGGTCCCTTTACCTGGATATTCTATGCGAATTTCCTCACCGCCATCGAAATTATTTGTTAGTATCGATAAACTACCCACGCTAGTATCTAGAATATTATCATCATCATCAAAATTTATGATCAAGGGTTTTCGTTCTTCACTAGCGGCATTGTAATGGCCTTGCATACCTTCCATCCATTTGTCTTGCAAACGTGTCAATCCTTCTTGTTGCTCGCGTGTTAAATTTTCATCAATACCCAATACCCTTGACAAACCTGTTCCACTTTCCATTTCTTCCTTGAACTGCCGAACCAATTCTGATTCACTATTTACAGATTCTACATGTTTAACTTTATTAGATTCAAAATTTGGATCTTTCCATTCGTATTGGCACCTATCACAACTAATGTATCCCTTAATGGACGATGAGGCTGATTTACCACCGCATCTTGGGCAATCTCCCTCTTCTTCGATAGCCAAATTATCCTTTGCCTCAGCAAGACCTTTGGTGCCTTTTAAGGGCCTCTTCCTGAATGCCATCAAATACTTGGAGTATGGCATGAGTGATATGGGTTGCGTTTGCAAAAATATATGATTAGTTCATTTTTAATTTTAAAAATTAATATTCTTCTGTTTAAACTACATATTGATTTCGAGTATGAAACCGGCGCTGTTATGAATAGGTCATTGGTCGCCCCGACTGATGATACGAGAATGTCAAATGCACGGTCACTTCGAGGGCGAACTTTGCCCAGCATGTAATAGTGAAGGAAAATTTGTAATGAATGGCCGAGAGAGAGACCAAATAGCAAGGCGTATGGCTGGTATTTTACGACATTTCCCCGAGAAATTTGATTTGGAAATGGACATCAATGGATGGGTTAGTATCAGAGAACTGTCAAATGCCATTTCCCGGAAAGATAAGAGGAAACATTGGTTGAGAGATCGCCACATCGAAGCTATCGTAGCAACTGATCCAAAGGGTAGATATGAAGCTAGAGGCGGTAATGTGCGAGCTACTTATGCACACACAGTAGATATTGAGCTTGATTTACCTACCGACAACATCCCCGAACTTCTTTACTACCCTTGTTCAAGAGATGAATTAGATGTACTTTTGGAAGGAGGAATCCATCCAGGAGGTAGGAAGTGGGTACATCTTTCCAGATCGATTACATCTGCTGCTAATGCAGGAGCCGTCCATCATTTTAGACCAGCAATCATAGAGGTTGATACTATTCAAATGCAGGCTTCTGGCAATACCATCTTTCATGCAGGAACAACAGTATACTTAACTGAAATAGTCGAAGCACAATATTGCTCTCAAGTGAATTATGATGATGGTGAATATCAACTCATGCTAGAGGAATGGGGCGAAGAAGAGTAATACTCACTTACTTTTATGACCACAAATTTGGCAGAATCCTAAATTTAAGTCCATTTCTTCTTCACATTTGGGACATTCAGTTGTAGATGAACTGGTTTCTATATCTGAAATATCTGATGGTGAAATTAATCTTACTGAAGAACTCTCCTCAAAAACGATATTATCGATTTCCTTTCGAATTTCAACTTCGGTTACGAACTTGATTGCCTCATTTAGTGCAATTTCTAGCTTTAACATGCGTTCTTTTTTAGCATCTGTATTTACAATATTCTCTGCATCAACTAACTGATCTTGCAAATATCTTCGTAGTTGATCTACAGTAGGCTCATCTGACACACTACTCCGAACACTTCATCACTCATCAATCCCACTATTATTATGTTCATTTGACAAAATTGACAGCAAATAAGATGATGTTAATCATTCTCGGATAAATGTGGATGAGTTAGTAGTGCTCAAACTCGGTGGCGGATTAATCACCGAAAAATCGGAATTATGTACATTAAAGCCTGGTGTAATCAATAAATTAGCCAAATTAATTTCTAAATTAACTGGATCCGGATATAGGATAATATTAGTACATGGGGCGGGTAGTTTTGGACATTTAAAAGCAAAGAAATGGAATTTACATGAAGGTTATATCGAAGGTTTCAAACCTGATGATAATGATGAATTTAGCAAACAAAGTGAAGTTGTGGAATCAGTTAGAAATGATATGATGCTGCTGAATGAGAGGGTTGTTAATTCATTGCAATCATTTGGAATTCAAACTAAATCTTTCCCTCCACACGAATGGGCAACTGGAGTTGGACGTAATTTTTCAGGAAATATTTCTATTTTCGAAAATAATGATGAGTACATCCCGGTAACATTTGGTGATGTTGTGAATTGTAATGATGGTACTGTTTTTGGAATATTAAGTGGGGACGATATTTGCTATAGAATAGCGACTGAGATGGGTGCTAACCATATGATATTCGCCATGGGCGGGGCCCCTGGTTTGATGACAAAACCACCATCAATGCCCGATTCAAAATTAATTAGAATTTGGTCAGGAGATATGGAATTTGATGGGGAACACGTAAGTAACATTGATGTTACTGGGGGCATATATTTGAAGTTAGATTGCGCTAAATTAATTGCATTAGAAGTCCCTAATGTATGGATAGTAGATGGAGAACAACCAACTAGGATACTCGAAGCAATACTTAGTGGTGACACAATTGGTACAAAAATAATTACATAATTTACCTAGTATTACCACTCGGTTAAAGAGGCGAATCTCTTCACAACCCATGTGAGTGCCATGACTGGGGGTGGGAGTGAGATTCTCGGAGATCAATATGATCAATCTCAGACTGAAATGATGGACGAAGAAGTTATCATTGTAAATGATGATGATGTACCTATTGGTTCAATGTCGAAAGTCAAAAGTCATCTTGGCAAAGGTACTCTTCACAGAGCATTTAGCGTACTTTTATTCAATTCAGATGGTGAGTTGCTAATCCAAAAGAGAGCTGCTACAAAAATTACATTTCCTTCATTGTGGGCAAATTCTTGTTGTAGCCACCCCCTAAATATCGAATCTGAGTTGAAAGAAGATATCGGAGTGAAAAAAGCAGCTGTTAGGAAACTGGAGCAAGAACTTGGGATTACTCCTGATCAGGTACCTATTTCTGATTTTCACTTCATAACTAGAATGCACTATTATGCCAGGGCTGATGAAAAGTGGATTGAAAGAGAAATCGATCATATTTTATTCATTCAAGCCGATGTGGAATTAAAAATTAATAGTAATGAGATAGATGAAATAAAGTGGGTAAATCAAAAACAATTGGAATCTATGTTAAATAATGCTGAAATTGGCATCGCACCATGGTTTAGACAAATTAATAATCGATTTTTAACACATTGGTGGGGTCATCTTAATGACATGAGTAGATTTCAAGATTCTGTAATACATAGAGTAGGTGAGATTGAATTGCATGCAAAACATACTCTACAAGACATCCTCAAGCAACATGCCATTATTGTTGATCAAAAGATAGTTAATTCACTTGAGCAATCCTCTAATCAGCGTTTGCGTGCTGCTATGTTGCACTTAATTGAAGGGGGCGGTAAGAGGCTTAGGGCGATTATGCCATGGCTTGTTGCTGATGCCTGTGGCAATTCAAATGAAACGCTATACGACATAGGTGCAGCAATCGAAATAATCCATAATTTCACCTTGGTTCATGATGATTTGATGGATCAAGATCC
>PBPH01000062.1 GCA_002725475.1 Methanobacteriota archaeon
AGTGATCCTGCTTACAATACTGCTATAGCAATTACCGCTGTATCAGGTACAACAATCACATGTAATGTTGGAATCGCATCAGCAACAACAAATAATCAGGGTTCATATCCTAGAGCAACAGATGAAGCTTCTGGTGCTTGGTTAGAGATCCGTAATGTGACTGCTAATACATTTGATGTAACAGTTGCTGATATCCCAATGAATCAGTCAACTCATACATTCGTTTCAGCAACTTCTGGTGGATTAACACAGAAGCATGATAGAGCATATGGTCAACCAAGACAGGTTATTAGGTCTACACCTGATACCATCACTGTTAACGTTGGTGCCGCTCCTGCTGTAACTCATACACCTAGCAATGCTGCTTATGACCCTGCTGCTGGTACTATGGAAGTTACCATCGGTGATCATAGTTTAATTGCTGGTACAACTGTTAAGTTGAAGGAGAATGCTATATCCTTAAGTTGTACTGCTGGTGCTGGAACTCATACCTATGTCGGTGGAACAGTTGGTGGTGCTTGTACTATTGACAGTACATCACAGACTGTCACTGCTGCGACATATAATCCTGCTAATGGTAACCTAGAATTAACAATAGGAGCTCACAGTTATACAACCAGTGATACCTGTACAATTGCCACAGGAGCACTTCAATTTACTTGCGACTTAGATAGTCATGGATCTGTTCATTCATATCCAAGAACAACAGACCCTGCTTATAATACTGCCTTAGCAATTGCTTCTGTAACAGGAACCACAGTTACTGTTGATGTTGGTGCTGTTGGAGTAACCAGTCAAACTAAGTCATATCCAAGAGCAAAACTAGATGGTAAGAATCCTACTGCCATTACATACACTCCAGCAACGGGTGTTATGGCATGTACTCTTGCTAGTCATGGCATGGAGAATGGTGATTGGGTAAGATTCGTTAAGGGTGGTGTAAACTTCACATGTACACATGGTGATGGTACACATAGTTACCCACGTGCTACAGACCCATATTATAACAAGTGGCTTAAGATTTCTAACGTTGCTTCTGGATCGTTTGATGTTAATGTTGGAATATCTTCTAACACTACAACTCATACATTCGTAGCTGCTACTGGATTAACACCAACTACTGCGATATATGATCCAGCAACAGGTGTTATGACAACAACCATTCCTGATCATGGTCTTAGCAATGGAGAGCATGTCAAGCTTGATGATGGAGCGGTTACCTTCAAGTGTGATTATGGTGTAGGTTCAGCACATACATGGGTTGGTGGAACATCATCTAATGCTATTACAATTACTGCTGGTAGTGTTCAGAAAGATGTAACATCTGCCACATATGATCCTGCTACTGGTCTTTGTGTAATGACCATTGGATCACATAGCTTTACAACTAGCGACACAGTAACTATTGGTGCTGATAAGTTATCATTTACTTGTACTGCTGATGGTAACACTGCTACTAAGACATATCCTCGCACAACAGACCCTGCTTATAACACTGCTATAGCAATCACTGCTGTGGGTGCTACAACTATCACATGTAATGTTGGCATCACAAGTGGTAATGTAGCTACTGCTTATCCACGTGCTAGTGATCCTATTAGTGGAAAGTATGTTGAGGTATATGATGTAACTAAGGATACTTTCAAGATACAAGTATTAGAAGATGTTATAGCAACTAACACATCTACCCATACATTTGTTTCTGCTGCTTCTAACAGTGTACACCGTGCTGCTCTTCAGCATAAGCGTGATATGTCATTCGATACCGCAGTTAATATCTCAGCGGTCAGTGCTACTACTATCACACTTGATGTTGGTACTACAAGTTCTACCTCAACTCATACATTCCAATCAGCACTTGCTGATAGTGTAATTTCAGGTGGAGATCATGTACATACATTTAAGTCTGCTACTAACCCTGCTCTAACAGTTTCTACTACTGGATATACTCACACATTCCTATCTGCTACGTCTGGAGCAATTAAGAATGGTCAATGGGGATGTACTCATGTACAGTCTGCTATCGATACCTTAATGGATCTAGCATATACTGCTATCAATCAGGGTAACTTCAGTGGTCTATCAAGAACAGTTGGTAATAATGGTGACGGTTATGAAACTGCCCCAGTTATTACAACTTCAGGTGGTTCTCCAACCACTGCTGGTAGCTTCGTTCCTGTACTATCTAAAGAGGGTAATATTAAGAGCATAACAGTTGACGCAGCTGGTGCTGGATATGCTAATGTTCCTACGATTACTATACTCTCTAACACTGGTTCTAATGCTACTGCCACTGCTACTGTTAGTGCTGGTGCCATAACTGGAATCACAGTTACAGAGGGTGGATATGGATACGAGACTGCTACTGTTGTAATAACACCTAACCCTGCTGATACTATTACCACTACAGCACAGGCATCTGTGATTGTAGGTAGATACTTAGATAGTATTATTGTAGAGTCTACTGGTAAGGGATATGGTTCTGCTCCAACATTAGCATTAACTGGTGGATCTCCATCTACTGCTGCTGGTTCTATAGCTGCTCCTACATGTACGCTTACTGGTGCTGTGACAGATGTCACACTGGTTGATGGTGGTGATAATTATAAGAATACTGATGTACTTGGTGCCGCTGCTTCTACTATTGGTGGTACTGTAAGAAATGACTTCCAGATTGAAGTTTCAACTGTAACCTTTAATGGTTCTACAACTGCCTTCTCTGCCACTGTAGGTGGTGTTGGATATAACCTACCAGCAAATGATAGGTTCTTATTATTCTTGAATGCTCATATTCAAGAGTTAGGTGTTGCTTATAGTTACGCTGGAACTCCTTCTACTATTACCTTTACGGAAGCTCCTATAGGTAATATGGACTTCTACTGTTTCTATGTTGGACAGTTACAGGATATGGATGATCTTGCTCCATACTTTAATGGAAATAAGAAGACATTCATTCTTAAGAAGAATGATCAACCATTCTCACTTGAGTCTGATTCAACAGAGGTTATACCAGCAAATAACTTGGTTATGTTCCTAAATGGTGTATACCAGGAACCTGAAGTTGCCTTTACTCTCAATGGTTCTATCCTTGAGTTTAGTGAAGCACCTAGAGCAGGTAGTAATTGTTTGATTTACATCTACACTGGATCTGATCTAGATATTGTTACTGAGGATACCTATAGTGCTCTTGATCCTGGAGATATGCTCCAGATAGACTCTGAAGGTGATGAAAGAAAGCTTGCTACTATTGCTAGTTCTACTTCATTAGATACATATGAATATACTGGATTAAGACCAACTGTCGCTGAGTTTGCTGCGGTAATAAACAATGGCAAGGTCACTGATGTTACTATTATCAATCCAGGCTCTAACTATGAAGTACCTCCATTCTTGATATTCTCTGGTGGTGGTGGATCTGGAGCATATGCTCAAACAGTAATTGAACAAGGTAGTGGTAGAGTACTATCTGTAGTTAATATACAGGGTGGATCAAATTATAATACTGTTCCTAGTGTATCACCATATCATCCAATATCACTTGAAAGAACACAAAGAGACAGAGCAGTCTCTAATGGAGTGTTCTTATATACCACACAATTAATATCGAATATTGGTGCTGCCACTGCTACAATACCTGTATTAGACGCATACTATAACGCTGGAGTTGGTTTCCCAACTAACGGTGAGATAATGATTCCTTTCTGGAATTCAAGTGAGAATGTATGGGGTGTTGAGAGAATACTTTACGGTTCTGTCGATTACTCTACTAATGAGTTTAATGGTCAGGTAAGAGGATATAAAGGAACTGGTCCTTCTGCTGGTGTTGGTCATGCTATTACAGTTGACACAGGTACGTTTAGTTCCTCTGGTACTCTTTGTACAATAACAATGGGTGCTGCTCATAATCTCCAAACTGGTATGGAGAGGTACATTAAATTCACTTCTGCTATTGGTAGCTACCCTGCTACTTCCTTAAACGGAACTTACAGAGTTACTAGAACTGCAGATCAAACATTCACTATTGTTTTACCAGTATCTTTGACAGCATCGGGCAATATGGAGATCCTTCCAACAGTCCGTGTTTATACAGTATAAATAACCTATAAAGCCCTTGTCTGATGGCACTTGTAACCGACAAATTTAGAATTTACGCAGCCGAGGCGTTTAGAAATACCCTTGGCAGCTCTGGTTCGGACGCAAACAAAGTTTATTTGTTTGTTGGTCGTCCGAAAGCTTGGGGGAATCCTGATTCCCCACCTACTAATGAGCCTATTGACTCATTTACATATCATCGTGGAGCATACGGAGACTCGGTTGCATTCAAGAGAGTAGATATTACAGATACCTCTATGGTTGTGCCTAGAGTAGACTGGATTGACCCTACAGAAACGACTGGTGGTACTGGACGTACATATTCTATGTACAAACCAGATTACAGTCCTTCTAAGACCACTGCTAATGGTGCTACTCGTCTATATGACTCAAATTTCTATGTAATGAACTCTGACTTTAACGTGTACAAGTGTTTGTACAATGGTCAGTCTCCATTATACCCTAGAGGAAGACCCTCATTGATCGAACCAACGGGTACCTCTACCACAGTTATTGAAACCAACGATTCATCTGAATACAAGTATCGTTGGAAATACATGTATACCATTGATGCTGACAATATTCTGAAATTTGTTACTACAGAGTTTATTCCTGTACTTGAAAATAGTCTAGTGAAAGCTGCTGCTGGACCTGGATCTATTGATACTGTTGTTATTGAAAATGCTGGTCAAGGTTATAACAACGATACCTACACCAACGTACCTATTCGTGGTGACTGGCAAATTAATGGTGGAACACAAGCATACTGTTCCGTTACTGTAGAATCTGGTTCTGTTACTAACGTTACTGTTACTAACTCTGGATCTAAGTATAGTTTCGCTACCATAGACGTAGGTCTAATCCCTAACATTGGATCTGGTGGTTCAGGTGCTGTTCTAGACGTTATTATCCCACCTAATAATGGGCATGGTAATGACGCTACTAGAGAGATTGGTGCTTACCGTCTCATGTTCGCTTCTAAGTTAGAGACATCTACAGCTTTTGTTGACTTCCCAACTGACCTCACATTCCGTAGAGTTGGTTTGGTTCTCAACCCATACGATTACAATACTACTTCTATTTCAGACCAGAACACAAGATCTGCTATGAAAGCAATGATCTTCCCTCAGTCTGGAACTGGTGCTCCTAGTGGAACATTTAGTCCTGGTACTACTATTACTCAGACTACTACTAATGCTAAGGGTTATATTGTATCCTATGACGCTAACACCAAAGTTCTTAGATATTATCAGGACTCTGCTGATGGTGTAACCACTGGAAATATTGTTGAATTCAGTGGCAACTATGAGATTACATCTTCCGATCTAGTAACCGCTACTCCAGACCAAACATTTGGTACAGCATCTGTGCCTGTAAGTCAGATCACCATTGGTGTTTCTGTATATGAGTTAGGTCTATCATTTGTCGCAGGTTATGCTAACGGAGAGATTGAAATCAACTCTGGAGAAATCCTCTACATAGACAATAGGAACCCGATTACCAGATCGGCAGATCAGAACGAAGAGCTCAAAGTAGTAATTGAATTCTAAATGGCACAGAATACGAATCTAAACATATCTCCCTATTTTGACGACTTCGATGACGACAAAGGGTTTTTAAAGGTATTGTTTAAGCCTGGGTTTCCAGTTCAGGCAAGAGAACTTACTACTCTCCAGTCACTCTTACAGAACCAAATTGATACATTTGGTCAGGGTGTCTATAAGGAGGGTAGTATGGTGGTACCTGGGGGTATCACACTTAATAGGAACTATCCTGTTGTTTTAGTTCAGAATAACTATCTGAACCTACCTGTTGAATTATACAGGGAAGCACTTAATGGCAAGGTTGTGAAGGGTGCCACTTCAAACATCCGTG
>PBPH01000063.1 GCA_002725475.1 Methanobacteriota archaeon
CAGATGCAGAAGTTGAGGTTGAGGCTTTTATGCCACATATGCACCCAGGGGGTGAGGCTTATCTTGTTCTTCGTGGAGAAGTTTATGACGATGAGGGTACATATCCCCAAGGCACTCTAGTTTGGATGGATCCCGAAACCGTTCATAACCCAAAAACCCGTGAAAAAACTTTGATTCTTGTTCTTTGGCCAAAGGGTGTTAAAATCGTTTGAATAATAGCCGCTTAATTGAATACTAAGTAACTGCTCCGAGAGTTGCCTGACACTGCCCCGCTGTGGGAATGTGCTGTCGGAGGCGAGCAAATGCAGGGACCTATAACAAAAATTGAACCGCGAATCGCGGCCAAACTTGCAAAACAATCCTATCATTTAGTTGGGGAACATGGTGGCGTCAAGGTTTGTCACTGGACTAAAGAGAATTTGAAAAATGATAGGTCTTGCTACAAAGGCACCTTCTATGGAATTGGCTCTGCTGCTTGTATGCAAATGGCCCCAAATGTGGATACCTGTAATTTAGCCTGCTCTTACTGCTGGAGAGAGCCACATTCCGAGACATTAAACAGGATTGATGATGATCCTGAAGAATTGTTCTACGAAAGTGTTCGCGCACATCGCAGGCTACTTACAGGATTCAAAGGCCACAAGGATGTCCCGTTTGAGAAGTGGGAAGAATCACAGAATCCTAAACACGTTGCAATTTCTCTTAATGGAGAACCTACACTATATTCTAGACTTGGTGAATTTATGGAAATTTGTCACCAACATGGTGTCTCGACATTTCTTGTTACTAATGGTAGCCTACCCAAGGTAATCGCTGAACTAGATCCATTGCCAACCCAATTATACATCAGTGTAGATGCCCCTAATAAGAAGTTGTTCAATCGGTTATGTAAACCCAAATTTAACTCGTTTTCTTGGGAAAAATTAGTGGAAACTTTGGAATTGCTCCCTTCCCTAGAAACAAGAACTGTTTGCCGGCACACACTAATCAAAAACCATTCTCTAGGATTCCATGAAGACTACGCGCGGCTAGACAATATTGCTGACCCTGATTTCATAGAAGCAAAGGGATATGTCCACGTAGGGCATTCACAGAATAACCACGTCATCGATGATATGCCTTCACATGATGATATTATGGAGTTCTCCCACAAACTAGCACCATTGGTTGGTCGCGAGGTTTTAGCAGATCGATCAGAGAGCAGAGTTGCTTTGATTGGTAAGGAGATTATTCCTGTGACCCTCCCAATTGCTACTAGAAAATTCCCAGAAGACTTGGGGATTGCTAAACCTCAACATTACAAGTTACCTTTAGCTTAGTAAAGTTGGGCAAGCATCAGGATCATCTTGAGGCAATTCAAATGGAGAATCGATAATTTGCATTGGGTATACTTCTTCTCCATTAGACCATTTTCCTAAATCAGTCATTTCTCCCGGCTCCATGAACCACATCTTTGCTGAATTCGCTGAAACATTATCACCAATTGCTGAAGAGGCTATGAAATCGGCCTGAGCCTCAATTCTAGGATAATAAGATTGATCGGATAGAGATTCCCTGACTACTGCTGCAGGAAGGTAATGTGAAGCAATTAGCCGAGGGAATCCCCTATAATCTGATGGCACTAGAAGGTAAAGTATCTGGTCTGAAGGAAGTGAATTTAAACCATCACGTGCTTGTAATCTAGCATGTTGCCACCTACCTATACACTTAGCTACAACAATTTCATCCTCATACTCTACTACATGAATTAAAGCATGGTCTGGTAAAAGAGACATATTTCCATCCAAATTCGGTTGCGTTGCATGAATCCAAGGTGCTTCGAGATTTATGACTAATGATTCTGAACCCCAACCCCGTTCCAATCCAATTCCTAAAACATAGAACAATGAACCAGCCCCCATGCTATGGCCGCTAATCCAGAGATGGCTGGTATCTATTGTAGCCCCACTAATATCTGAATTAAGTGCAGAGTCATTTTCCATGAAATCAAGGGCTGCATCAACACCATGCATAGCCATAGTGAATCGAGGCTCGTGCTGAGGATGATTTGAACCACCTAAGAGATATTTTAATTCAAAATCATCCGACACAGAGGATAAATCGACATCCGAAACATATTGTGGAAAAATCGCTATAACGCCCTGCCCTGCTAATGATTCCATAGTATCTCGATATACCTCAATCGCTTCCCCATCGTGACCATGTAACATTATTGCAACTCCAATTGATTCGCCTTCAAAACCGACTGGCACAAATACATGTATATTCCAATCATAATTCTGAGACCAATCATCCCACCACTGAGTGATGCTTTCTGGATAATCTGTTGCGTAAATGTATTCCTTAACATCGTAGGGATTTTCTCCACTACCATAACCAATTTCTGGCCTTTCTGGCGGAGATGGAAGAATACCTGCCATTGCAGTAAGATTTGGTAGTGATAACATCAAAGATATCACCAATACTGAGGCGAGTGAAATAGATGTAAATGGAGTCTGCTTTGCACCTTCAATACCTGTTGAAATTGTTCTGTGAGATGTTATTTGACCTAAAGTTGCAGATAGCATAAACGTCCCTAAAACAAATGGCATTGTGACTATTGCTCCAAGAAAGAACCATTTGTCCAATAACAGGAATATCACAGATCTTGCAAGTGACCAACCGATTATGAAAGCCGTGAACCAATGGAACCAACAGACCTCTTCTCTCTCTTTGAGACGGAAACCGGTCCATGCCGTCATGCCCACTAACAAAATCCCAAAGAAAGCAATCCATCCAACCATTGAACGCGCAGAAAATGCAAAATCAATACTCGAATAAGCAAAATCAAAGAGGGCGCTGTACAACGATTCTCCTTTAATCATCTCCCACCAAATTGAAGATGAACCGTATAGAAAACCTATGATTCCAGCTACTGATGGATAAGCAATAATTTTCTTCCAATTCAACTAATCACCTAGCATTGAATCCCAAGCAGCGGCCAATTTTTGACCCCAAGCATCTATGTTGAATTGTTCTGAACGAGCAAGGGAAATTGAATCTGGTTTGCGCTCAGTCTTATCTCTTGAAAGCCAAGATTTGTGCAATTCTGAAATTGCTTCTACCCAGGAATCCACATCATTTGCAGGTAGTAACATCGAAGGATCTGCAACCTCATTATGAGCTGGAAGGTCTGAACAAAGGACTGGACATCCAGCGGCCATGGCCTCAAGTACCGGAAGACCAAATCCTTCACCTGCTGATGGAAATAGAAGTGCTTCCGCCCTCTGATATGCTGCAATCAATTCTTCATCTGAAACTGGTAAATGGGAACCGACTTTGACCAAATTCAAATCTTTATGGATTTCTTCAGGCAAATTTGATACCACTGTATCAATGAAATCTAGGCGCTTTCTGGGTTCATCACTACCAACTGTCAGCAAAACAAAATTTCTCATCCCTATCTCTCCAACGACACGAAAAGGTTCCGGATCAATTGCATGAGGAACAACTACCACATTTTTGTTAGGCCATAATTCTCTGCACTCTGCGGCTGTTGCTTCTGAGATGCAAATTAGCATATCTGCCCTACCTAACCCTTCATGAAGTAGCGAGATATCTTTGCTACGTGTTTTGTTAGGATTATGATCGCCCACTTCAATATCCAAAACGATTCTAGGTTTCAGATGAAAAAGGTCGTGAACCGTGACGCTTACTGGAACCGACGACTTTAGTGGAACAAGATGTGCTTGTTCCTGATCTGTAATATGCAATAAATCACAATTAGATGATTGGACGGACTTTGCAACTGCCCTTGGCTGCCCTTTCCTTCTCCTCCAAAGACGAAGGAGTGGATTGCCCCCGATTGGATGCTCGATTACATCTGCCAACTCGTAGTCTGGAATCTTCATCTCTTTGAGCCGGTCAACCAACTCATTATGGGCTCGCCCAAGGCCACTTTGGCGAGGTAACGCCCCGCCTCTCGCAAGCAAAACTCGCCTCGCCATCACTCCCGCGAGCCCGTGCCGATATTAAACGGGCGAGCACCCGAGGGAGCATGGGCGAAGCATCCGCACCCCTCCCGCGACTATTGGTGGTGAAGGGAACCTTCGAGCAATTTGGGGGCGCAGAACGTGACCTGCTCAACAATTTACCCTCATGGAAAGAGAGATTTGATGTCACTTTGGCAACATTAAATCTACCAAAAGAGGCTCGAGACTGTTTAGATGATGCAAATATTCCATTTCTGACGCCTGTAAAGGAGTGGAATGTACCGATCGGTGTGTGGTCGGAATTCAGAGCATTAGCGAGCCGCCAAGCAGAGAAAATATGGGTTTCAATGCTGGATTTAAGTGAACAAATTACTGGTTTAAGAGAAGTAATTGCGAATGTTGATGCAATTCATATTACAAGCGGGGTGGGTTCTCTAGAATTCTCTGGTTTAGTTCCACAACATATTCCCATCCACTATCACTGTCTTGAGCCACATCGTGGATTGTATGAGAATGTGCTACATAGAAACATAGATGGTTCAGCAAAACGTAACCTGTCCATGACACATTTCTTACTTGGAAAACAAAAAAGGCGAGATCAAAAATTTGTTAATAATCTAGAGAAAAGGAAAAAATGCTACATTTCTGGAAATTCGGCTTGGATTCAAGAGAGAATTTCAACTGTTTATGGAATAGATTCAGACCTTTTACTCCCAACTGTTGATATTTCTTCTTGGTTTGATGGAAGCGGTGAAATTGGAGACTACGTTGTCACAATAGGTAAAGCATCACACGTCAAAGGCACTTGGGAAACTATCGAAATGTTGGCAGGAACTGGGATTTCACTTTCACAGGTTGGTAGTGGAAGTAAGGATGATTTGTTACAACTACAATCACACGCTGAAAATCTAGGAGTACAGTTGGACATAATGCCTAAATTAACTCAGAAGGATTTGGTTTCTCTAGTGAAAGGGGCAAGGGCAGTAGTCAGCTTAGCTCATAAAGAGCCATTTGGCCTAACTCCTATTGAAGCCCAAGCAGCTGGCACCCCTGCCTTGATGGTGAATGAAGGGGGATTCCAATTTACTGTAGAAGATGGGATTAGTGGAAGATTATTGCCGAGGGGTAATTGGAATCTTTGGCATGAAGCGCTAGAACAGGCAGGAGATATCAAAACGAGAGAAAAATGGGCTGCTGCTGGACGCCTAAATATAGAGAAAATGGGTCTTAAACCTTCTAATCAAGCAGAAAAACTGGCGGAAATTTTTGGATTCTCTGAAGAAGAATAAGCCGTTCAATTGATGAAAGGGTCACCACCCGCCGTATCATGGAACCCGTTCAGAGTGTAGCCATTATCGGCGCAGGAAACATGGGTAGTGGTATCGCTCAAAAAACCGCTCAAGAAGAATTCGATGTCCAAATGGTCGATCGTGAGGCAAAATGGGTAGAAAGGGGAGAGCAGACTATTGGCAATTTTCTGGCAGAAGCAGTAGAAAGAAGAATTTTCTCGCCACAACAAGTTGAAGAAATTCAAGGACGAATCACAGGTGTTGTCGGGACTGAAAATGTATCCCCGGATACCGACTTGGTGATAGAAGCGGTTTTCGAAGATTTTGATATCAAGACTGCTGTATTTAGGACTCTAGATGAGGTGTGCAATGAAAAAACGATTCTTGCATCAAATACCTCTTCACTATCTGTAAATGAATTGGCTCTAGCGACCGGAAGACCAGATAAATTCGTGGGGCTACATTTCTTCTACCATCCAGCAAAAAATAGATTGATTGAGGTAATTCCTGCAGAAACAACTAGTCAAGATAGCATTGAACGAACTGTACAATATTGCAAAACACTTGGTAAAGTCGTGATTGTTTGTAAGGACAGGCCTGGGTTTGTTGTAAATCGATTCTTTGTGCCATGGTTGAATGAAGCTTGTATTCTACTTCAGGAAGGAATTGGAACCACAGCACAAATCGATGCTGTTGCTTGTAAGGCGTTTAAAATCGGAATGGGTCCCTTCGCTTTAATGAATTTAACAGGGCCTCCAATTGCTCTACATTCAACAGATTATTTATCTGAACAACTAAACTGTTCTAGATTCTATGGTAGTGAGAATCTTCGTAAACTAGTGGATGCTGGAGAAATGTGGGAAATTGATGATAATACAGACATCAATCAAGAGGATGCGGAAATAATCTCTACCAGACTTCTAGGTCAAGTATTTGCTGTGTCTGCCCAAATTGTTGACGAAGAAATTTGTTCAATGGAAGACGTTGATAGAGGGGCAAAAGTAGGATTGAGATGGGCAAGAGGGCCTTTTGAATTGGCAAATAGAATTGGAATAGCATCAGCATGTGATATGGCTGAAAAATATGCAAAATTGGCTGGTTTAAACTTGCCTAAATTCCTTGCTGAACAGGCGGGCATTGGGGGTTCATTTGAATTCTCATACGTAGACGTTACACAAGACAATGATATTGCAACAATCCAAATCAATCGCCCTGAAGCAATGAATGCTCTAAATGTAGATGTTGTAAGTCAATTAGGGGCTGCGTTGGACAATTTGAATAACAGTGAATCCATTACAACAATTGTTCTTGAAGGCGCAGGTAAGGCATTTGTTGCAGGAGCGGATGTGAAATTCTTCGTCGACAAATTGCGCGAAGATCGCTTTGAAGATATTTACGAATTCACTGCATTTGGTCACAAAGTGCTGAACAAGTTAGAAAACTCACCGAAGACTACTATTGCACTTACCACAGGATTGGCTCTTGGGGGTGGGCTTGAATTAGCACTATCATGTGATTATCGAGTTGGTACTCGTAAGACTCAGTTCCGCTTTCCAGAAACAAGCATTGGAATTTATCCTGGCCTTGGTGGCACCCAGAGAACACCACGAATTTGTGGATTAGCAGCGGCTCGTTGGGCAGTTCTTGCTGGTAATTTCATGGATCATAAGTCCGCTTATGCCCTAGGTTTGCTAACTCACCTTGTTGAACCTGGAGAGATTGATGCAACCATTGAAAATATTACTCAAATTGGAAAACCTATCAACAAATATCCAATGAAACCATCCGATGATAATCATCCAATTGTCAAATTCAGCAATTCATTCTTCTCAGATGAAAATATGGCAACCCTTCTTTCAGGTACCTGTCCAGAAGCATTTGAAGTGGATGATAAGCAGGTTAGCAGACAAATGCGCTCTCTTTCCCGGACTGCACCAATAGCACTATCCATGGCTAGCGAATTACTGGATGATGCCGTCAATTCTGATGGGCTTCAGTCAGGGTTAGCACTTGAATTGGAACGGTTATCTGTCATCTTTGGGACTTCTGATGCACTAGAGGGACTCTCTGCGCTAATTGAAGGAAGACGCCCCGAATACAAGAATAATTGAATGAAAACACTTTGAAGTAAAGGGTTATGGGGATTTTATGCAACCAGGTACAGACCAGTGGGGACAGCCCATACAAACTAACGAGCAACCACAATTTGGACAACCACCTCAACAACAAATAATAGGACAAACGGCAACCTTAGTTGGACAGCCAACAGTGGGGGTTGCAGTTCCTATGGGTATGGGGTATCCGCCTACCCAAGCAACAGCGGCCTTGATTCTTTCAATTCTTGGACTAGTAATGTGTGGGATTTGTACAGGACTCCCTGGTTTGTTAATGGCGAATGCTGCTTTGGCAATCACTAATCAATATCCAAATCACCCAGATGCTGGGTCTGCCAAAGCAGCCATGGTAATTGGGTGGGTTGTAGTTGGCCTTACGTTAGCAGGAGTTTTGTTTTATCTCATATTCTTCGTAATCCTAGCTGCTGGTGGCGTCGCTGCTGGTGCGTAATTTCAACTCCAAATCAATTCAAACTACCAACGTGGTGGTCTAGTTTCAGCAATTAATTCGAGTATTCGATTTCGAATCATTTCTAATGAATACATATCAATTCCTCCCTTTCCAATATCGTCTGTTCATAAGATTATGAGCGACATTCTTCAAACGGATCTTCTCCGCTTCATAATCACTCAATTTCTTACTCTGATAGTCCAACCATTCTTCTAGCCATGCATCCATAATTATTACCTCCTAAGGTAGTAATTGGTTGTACCCCTTACTATATCAATTTGGGAGTGATTAGGAGTAAATCTAAGTGCAATGGCTACACCACATGAGTTTAATTACACCGAGGAATGTGAATGCCTGAACCCCCAATGATTCTAAATTCTGATGAATTCAAAGAAATTCAAAATGCTATCAATACTACTGAAGAAATAGGGAGTAAAGTGCGTGAATTATTTAGAAATAATTCAAACGAAGTTCTTTTTTCCACTGGTGACAAAATTCATGATATTTCTTGGGAAGTTGAGGCCGCTGTTGAGGCTCTAGATGTGTTTGCTTCTCGTTGGACAATTGAGATTCTTGCTACACTTTACATTGCTGGAGAAAGGCGTTTCAACGAACTTAGGCGACTCTTGGTTGGTATCTCAAGTAGAACTCTTTCTGACAAGCTAACATCCCTGCGGGAATCAGGATTTATTGATCGTATAGTTGTTGATGGTCCGCCTGTCAAGGTGACTTACAACCTTACAGAACATGGTGCTCGTTCTGGGCGACTTCTAAGTACTCTTGTGGCTTACATGAAATTAGAAAATGGTAGTGTAACTAAAGGCTAAAATGAGTTAAATATAGTAATCATATAACCAACACATACAATAGGGACCGATAACAGAAGATTACCTAATGGCACTTCTGAGTCAGTTCAGTTCTCGCTATTCGCTAATTGGTGCTGCTGTTGCTGGGATTACTGGTTTTGGCGCACTTGCAGCGGGGGTGTTGCCTTGGAACTGGTCAATTTCTGGCACAATAAGTTCTCATCGTCAGCGAGATTGGGAACATCCACTTAGAGTTCAGATACTCGACACATTGGATAGCAACCCTGGTATATGCTATCGACGCCTTCAGAAGAATTTGGGGGTTGCAAATGGTACGCTACGGCATCACCTAGATGTTTTGCAAAATCAGAGAACAGTTACTACAATGCCAGTAAATGGACGCACTTGCTACTATGCCGGGGCCCCAAGTCAATTGGAAATAATACGACATATGCATATTGAAGACGAAAAGGCTGCTCAAATGATGCCTGTGGGATTATCTCAAGTTCAAAGAGAAGTCGTAACAAGACTAGTTCAGGAGCCACTACCACAATCACAAGCATCAATGGCTCGAGATATCAATCGAAGTCGGGCATCGGTTAACAGCGCAGTACTCGTTCTTAGAAGGCGCGGAATTTTATCTACTCATAATCTAGATTTAGCCGACCACTTGATTGGCTTACGTACAGGGACGCTTGACTACGACTGGATTGATGAGCGAAAAATTGCTGCATAACATGCCACCATTTTTGCAATAAGTAGTATCAATACAATAAATAGCATCAACAGCACTTAGAACCCTCCTTCATCGCCGATAGTTAGATGTTGAGGCTGAGGCTTGATGAACAACCTGCTCCCACCGGGAAAAAGGATGTTGAAATGCTACTTGGGTGGTTACTAGACACCCTAGGATTAGTTAGGAGGAGGAATGATGCTGACACCTCGAATGCGTCAAAACGGCCATTACATCGCTTGATGCGAGACCATCTGCTTAAAGAGCCAATGAAAGGGATGGATGCAAAAACTCTTGCAAACCAATTGGGGATAAGTATGACTGCCCTGCATCATCACCTCAAAGGATTACAAGCAATCAGATTGATCTCCTCAAAAAGTGGCGAAAATGGTTGGATGATGCATCATCTCAGATGTGGATCTCTGTCATCAGCAATTGAAATTCTTCACAAAGAAGCCGAAGGCATTCTTTCTCTCAGACTAGCTCCATTAGAACAATGGCAAACTGGAACAGTAGGGAGAGAAGGTGGTGACCAAATTGATGAAATACCGTTTAAAATTGTAATTTCTGAACCAAGTCCTTTGAATAATAATGAGGATGAAATTGATGCTTTTCTCAATGATTTTGGCCTTAGGGGAGAAAGACCGGGTCAGCAATCAGGAGATGATTTGACTCGCCAAATATTTGAGGAACTTCTCGTGGCTAACCACGCTATTTCTCTAGATGAAGCAGTTGCGAAATGGGGGGCTACGAGACCTCGCCTAACTCGGACTTTTGATAGATTTCGAGCTGCTGGGCTAGTTGAACGCGTGCTTCGCCATGATAGGCTGACGGTTATTTTATGGGATGCAATATCAACACAATATTCGCGTAGAGGAGAAAAGTGGTTACTTGGAAAAGGAGGGTTGGGTCGAATTGATGAAAAGGTAAGTCGTAAGATCATTAAATCGCTTCAAGATGGCTCGTTTGATTCAGAACGTTGTGCAGAACTTTTCTCGAAAACCAACGAAGATGAATTGCGATTGGCTCTCAATCTTCTCGGGGGTCGGTTGCCATATGGATATCGTCTATCTGGTGAATCTGGAGATGATGTGGCTAGACAAGTAAAAGTCAGAGTCGAGGGGATTTTTGGACGACTGAAAAGAGTCGCTTCTACTCTAGATGAAATTCAAAACGGATAATTTTGATTTATTTTTCGTTTTTCAAAATCAAATCTTCAAGAAAATTATCAACTGAATTTGCTAACTGCTTTGCCTCTCTATTATTATGTAATTCTGTGCGAAATGCCTTGCTACCAGGTAATTCTTTGGTGAAGGAAAAGGCATGCCGCAACCGGTTTTTACTCAGAAGTTCTGGCGCAATCTCTTCTTCTGAGTTAGTCAATTCGTTGAGTTCGTCGTCAAGACAAATATAACGTCGCCAAGCCCACAATCTTGCCTCTGCCTGATTATCAACGGATAATGGTGCGCCCCAAGGTGGAGATGAGTTTCCCCAATTCAATTGCTCTTTTATTTGATGAAAAATTGTCGGGCGTCCAATAGCAGCTCTGCCAATCATTAGACCCGCAGCACCGGTAACTTGCAAACACTTAGCAGCGGAATGAGAGTTAGTGATGTCGCCATTTGCAATAACAGGAATATCTACAGCAGCAACAATTTCTGAAATCGCACCCCAATCCGCCTCACCAGAATACCTCTGTCGAAGGGTCCTTCCATGAACGCAAATTCTCTCAGCACCCACATCTTCAACCTGCTTGGCAATTTCTAGTGCATTTATTCTACCAGTTCCTGTACCAAGCCTCATTTTTACAGTAATTGGGACTGTTGAAACTTCTATACAACTCTCTACCATTTTTACCAAATCATCTGGCTTACCCATCAAGGCTGCACCTGCGCAATGACGCGTTACCTTTGGCGCAGGACAACCAAAATTCAAATCTATTACATCGGCTACATCTTGTAATAATTCACAACTCTGTGCCATGTCATCAATACTACTACCAAATATTTGAGGGATGAATGGCTTCTCTCTGGGGTCGCTCTCTAATTTATGCCAACTTTTTGCATCTTGCCTAGTTAAAGCTGCAGCGGCGGTGAATTCAGAGATGGTATAATCCGCTCCACATTCCCTAGCTAGCAGACGGAATGCAAGATCCGTTACACCAGCCATTGGAGCCAGAAATAGCGGCACCTGTTCAACCTCTAATGCCATCATTAAGTCCGAGGATGGCTTCTGATACAGAAGTTACCGACTGATTTATCAAAAAATGATGATAGAAGCGGTTATGAATGGTTGTCCGGTCGCCGAGCCGAATGAGTGAACAGAGCGGGCCATTGCTAGCGTACGAAGAGTACGAAGCAAACGCTGTTCACATAGGAACTCAGAACAAGAGTAAGGATATGCAACCCTTCATCAGCAAAACTACAACAGAGGGTGCAACAATTCACCTAATTGATGTTACAAAAACTGATGAAAGACTGGCTTTGGCTGCTAATTTCATCAACCAATACGATGGACGAGATATCCTTGTTGTTAGTGCTCGACAATATGGACAACGCCCTGCACGTATGTTTGCACAGGCTATTGGAGCCCGACACATTGTTGGTCGATTTATTCCTGGGACACTAACCAACCCGCAACTGCGAACATTCATTGAGCCACGAATGATTTTCGTTACTGATCCACAGGCTGATTCGCAGGCACTTTCTGAAGCTGTAAAAAGCGGCTTACCAGTTGTTGGAATTTGTGATACAAATAACCACCTTCGGAATGTTGATTTCTGTATCCCTGCCAATAACAAGGGTCGAAGAAGTTTAGCCCTAGTTTACTGGCTTCTATCTCGCGAGGTTCTAAAATCTAGAGGAGATACAGATAATCCTACTTGGAATCATCACCAGAAAATTGAGGATTGGGAATCCTCGTTCTAATTTTATTTTTATAGTCCAAAATTTTGTGCCCACTATTGCACAATCCTCTTGACTAGCACCCCATATTGTAAATTGACATGGTGGATTCTACTACCGATGATGGGTCGCCAGACATCGCGGATGGTGATGGCCTAATAGTTGAAAGAGAACTGTTGAAGGCAACGAAAGACGAAGAGGGATTGTGGCGAGATTCTGATGGAATTCCATTACCAGTTTCTGCTAGTGATCTTGAACGACATGCATACTGCCCACTTTCATGGCATCTAGCACGTTCAGGAGTTCGTGGTTCAGGTGAGGCAATTGAACTTGGTAAAATGAAACATAAAGAAATTGGAAGTGCAATGCGTAAATACAAGCAACAGGACATTAAGGCTCGTAAAGAAATGGTCGTTTGGAGCTGGTGGTTTGCAGTAGTTGTTACTTTAACAATTGACACCATCGTCTTATTTTTTGTTAGAAATTCTTTGATTACTCCTGATGAAATCTTCTTCAGTGAAGAGGACCTGATTACAATTGCTCGTTATCTTGTTCTACTTGCTCTAGTATGGGTATTATTAGCTATGATTCTATTACTACTACCGTGGAGAAAGTTGCTCGGTTTTCCCTTTGGTTATGCACAGCCACCAACACCCGCTGAATTTGAAATAGAAGATGTTGGCCTTTTTGATTTTGAATCTAAACAAATAGGTGCTTACGGTTGGGGAGAAGGTGGAAAAATAGAAGTCGCTGTAATCATTGGCAGTCTTACAATTGCTCTGCATGGTTTTACTCTATATTATGCAATCATATCTCCAAAATTAACTAGTTCAATCCTGATAATAGTCACTATTTTTTGGACTCTTTTTGCTGCAGGTCAATTACAGCGAGTTCTTGCTGCTTCATCGGAAGTTGAGAAGCGCGGGGAATCTTTGGGAATCTCAGTTGGTAGCACTATTGCGTACAATGACGACGAAAAGACAACGGATTTATTGCATGATTCAAATACTGGATTACGTGGGCGGCCTGACCAAATTATCATTATCGAAAACGAGGTGGTCCCCGTTGAGCAAAAAACTGGTAAAATACCAGATAACCCTCATTACAGTCATAAAATGCAATTATTTGCATACCTTCATCTTGTTTCGGAGATTACAAACAACAAAACAACATATGGTATATTGAGATATGGAGAAGATAATCTACACAAAATTCCATGGGATGAGGGGAGCAAAATAGAACTAATGGAGAACTTGTCAGAAGTTCAGAGACTTATGGTAGAAGGTGGGGCAGAAAGAAATCATTCACGGATTGGTAAATGCCAATCTTGCTCAAGAAAAAAGCAGTGCCCCACTCCTCTAAATTAAACTGGAATACATTCTCCTGTGTCTGCAGATTCGGGGTATATTATGCAAGGTCTTGTTAGAGTTAATGAAACTTCAAAATTATCGTGGAATGACAATTGATCAACTGGCGATGTCCAACCATAACCCTGTGCCTCGACTTCCAATTCCCAGACCCCTTCCTCAAATGGAGGATAGAATTTCTTTGGCTGTGGGTAGTAGGTTTTTGTTGCATTGTCTTCCCAATATGGTGAGTCTGTGTTCTTGTTAGCCCCCGGCTCCCATAGCCTTGCATGGACATATCTAACTTCACTTGTGAAATTACTTATATCAACTCCAGCAAACGTACTGTAAGGTATTTCTACTCGGAAAAGGATTTTCATTTCGCTAACTTCTGAATCAATTTTGATACTTTGTGGCTCTGGATTAATAATAATCGCTTCTATTTCTGTTGAGTCGAATGTGTGTTCAAATTTGTATTGTATTGGCTGTGCTTCAATTTCCGGCTGACCCCTATTCCATTCCATTAATTCACGGCTAGCAACTAGCCCTATGCAGCCAGATAGCATTGTAGTTGAGAAACACAATAGGGCTAACACAAGGGCTAGTCTAGTTCGCATCGAGTCGTTACAATAGCCCATTTCATTTCAAGGCGACGGAAAAATGGGCTGATAAATTGGTTTGTTTGCCTGTCAGCACTCATAGGGGTCGTCAAACTTACTCGGCGGTCCCACTCGTCATCATTCAGGCAATTACCTGACAGAGGCGCGCCGTTTGAACCCAGCGTAGCCTAGGTTTGTTATTCGTCATCATTGCCACGACGACGAACTGCTCTTCTTTTCTTAGAACCTGTATCCTCGGCATCAGTGGATTCCGTTTCATCTAATTCATCATCTATTGAACTAGTTTCATCGGTAATTTCCTTAGAAGATGTCTGTATAGGCAATGAATCGTCGTCTTCAACTGTGAAATCTGTGACTTCTGCAGTGTCTTTCAATTCATTACCAACAACAGTATTATCTGGAATAAATTCTACCTCAACATCTTGACCTGGAAGAATGCCATCTTCGCCTGTAATCTTGAAAATATCTTTACGAATATTAGCATCTGAAGCACTGAGTTCAACATCACCATCTTTCAAGTGTCGGCGGGATTCCTTTTCGCCGATAATTGAATCCAAATCTACTCGTTCCTCTTCGTGTGATTGCCTCATCTGGGTCATCACCACTTCTTCCCCGCCCTCTTCGTCAGGTATTTCAGAGAGTTTTTCTCGCTCTGCAATGGCTTCATCGATCTCACGCTCTGCATCAGTTAGGCGCTCGTCCCAATGAGATTCTAATTGTTCTTCATCGTAACCCATTTCTTGTATTTTATCGCTATAATCATCAGTTCCAACAACAATTTCTTCAAGGTCCTCTTCAACATCTTCAATCTCTTCAATTACTCGGACCTTTCGCTCTCTCTTTTCGTAGAAAGAAGAAATGTCTTGGACTTCTCCACAGTAAGGACAGTGCTCAATCACATCTGGAACATTTGCACCACATGATGAACAATCATGGAATTGAGATAGCCCCTCTTCCAAATCGAAGTCGCAGTGAGGGCATATTTCTTCATCACCTTCTATTTCACCGTCGCATGATGGACAATATTCGTAAGTTCCCCGCTCAACATCTTCGTCTACAGTACGTGTTAGAATAATTGCAGCGATGAGAACTCCTATCAGAAGAATGCCTGCAATGATAAAGAGAATTGTTGCTTGGTTCATTCTCTCCTCTTGATCCCCGACTTCTTCGCCACTAGTCGCAGAAATTGACCATGTGGCGGTCCAGGTAGCAACACTGGAACCTTCAGGTACAAGGTATAATTCAAAAGTGCCTGCACTTTCTGCCTTAAATGAGCAAATTACGGTGCTAGTATTAGAACTTGTGAAATTCAATGTAGTTGTGCTCAATGCATTGTTATCGCCATGATCTAGACAAGTGAATGTCTCAGTGCCTGAACCTTCTTCGGAAATTAGTTGAATTGTATATGTGTAGGTATTTCCTACTACTAATGGTGTATGTTGTGGAGTCCAACTCTCACTCTCAGAGAGGAAGCGAAGTTTGAGATCGCTACGAAGGGTGACTGAACCGAAGGCTGTGTTGTCGCTCGTTGATGAGTCAAAACTCGCTGGGTTTGCTTCCCAAATTGCTATGAATTGCAACACTCCATTTTCATCACCCTGTGCTGTAGCTTGGAAAGTGAAAGTTCTCTCCTCTCCTGGAGGTATTCCTAAAGCAATTTTAGGAGTTAGAGAGTTGCTGTTAAAAGTTGCATTTAGATTACCAATTACAGGTAAAGTACCCGTATTTAGTACAGTAACATCAAAGGATACTTGCTCGCCAGATAATACCGAGTCGCTGGATGCTGAAGCATGCGGGGATACCACTACATTTGGTTCTGGATGAATTACTATTTGAGTATCTAAATCGTCATTAAATTGGATCGACTGAGGCACCTGCCTACTAGGATCTATCCGTACTCTAAGTACGTGGGTACCCGGTTCGTTGGATTGTAACTCTGTTACAGTCAATGTTTCTTGCCATGATTGTAATGGTGATGCTTCAGAAAAGGTCAATTGAAAATTTCTAATACTTACTTCAGTTTCACCAGAAACGCGGAAAATTCCAATTGAAATGGTACTATCTCCGGTACCACCCATCCTCAATATTTCACCACTAAGTGTCCAAGGCCCACTAAGTGAATCGGGACTATTTGTCACGGTGATTTCTGGATTAGGTTGCTCATAATGGAGATAATCGGGATTTGATAATACATTGAATGAAAGAGCGGATGCGACATTGTTTCCAATGTCGCTTTCAGTAATATTATCGGCTGCTGAGTTGGCAATAGCAGAAATCTGATGGGTGCCTGCTGCTGGGGCATTGAATGACGTTTGAATTACTGTTGATGTGCCTGCAGGCAATGGCTGAACAGACTGCTCTGAAAGAGATGCTCCATCAAGTTGAATTAGCAAATGTGAAGCAGGAGCGTCAAGATTTCCGATATTACTAACATTTACCGATATTTCTACCACATCTCCTTGATGAATGTCGTTACTTGGATTTAATTGAATGTCGGTTGCAACTAAATCTACTAATCCTGAAACGCTGAATGACTTTGAAACTGAAGCTGTTGAACCTGAATGAGTTACAACTAGTACTACCGCGTGCGGGCCAAATGAAACTGCTGGCCATGTTCCACTAATCTGAATAAAACCTGAACCTGAAATATCTACATTCTCCTGATGAAATGCAGAATTTTGAATATTTTCAGGATACATTGATACATCAACTCCAGAAATCTGAGTTGAGTTTGAATTCGTTAATGTTGCAGTGAAAATTATGTCTTCCCCCTCTACAGGATTTGAGGGTGAAAGTGTGATGCTGTCAACGCTAAAAGTGACATCACCGGCGCTCTCAGCGACTGCTGCTGGAGATAGTGAAACTACCAGCAGCAATAGCGAGATGGATAGGGCTCGACCCCTGCTCATGAATCAACGAGGTAACGGGCTACACTTCAACTCTATTGCATGAAAGTTGCAGAAAACCGAAACGCATCACAAAGTGATGCGCAAGAAGAAAGGAGTGGAAGGGTTGAATACAAAGGCTAGTTGTCCTCAAGTTGGTGCCCATGCGACGCCAAGCAGTGTCTGTTGCCCTGATGTCACTTTTTATCCTCGCACTGTTTCCTATGACTGGAGTTTCTGCAGGAGTTGCTAAGAGCAATCCACCAACATTTGGAAGTGGGCCCACAGAGGGTGGTGTTCTATCTGGAACAGTCACAATTGTAGTTTCGACTACAACTGGTCTCGATTCAGCACAACTTGACTACAATGATGGTAATAGCTGGATCAGTCTTGCCAATATCACATCCACTTCATCATGGATTTACAACTGGGATTCGTCCTCTGTAAATGATGGGGCATACCAATTACGTCTTGAAGGTTGGAGTGGAGGAGCATCCACAGGTACAACAAATAGTGCTAATTTCACAATAGACAATACAGCTCCCAACAATCTTGCTTTTGTTATTGAAAATCCCGATTATGGGACTGGGACATCGCTTGCTAACCGCGCATGGTTCTCAATTCCTAGTGATGGAACCCTATCATTCACATGGAATGCCAGTGATGCAAATCTAGATTATGCGACCTTAACAAATTTACCTGGACCTGGCGCCCCTTCTAATGATGGGCCAGGATTTCTAGCATACAGATGGGACTGGACCACTGGAGGGTTCCCCTCCCAAGGAACATGGAATCCACAACTAACAGTCTATGATGAAGGAGGCTCTTCAACTAGTGAAACTCGCTATATTGGTATTGACACTATTGGACCAACTGTAGGCACCCCATCACTTTCCATAAGTTCTGATTGGAACAAGGCATATACTCTAATTTTTTCAAATTTGTTCAATGGTGCTACCGATAATGGTGGAAGTGGAATTAATGGATATGAAGTCAGAGATTCTACCGATTCATCTTGGAATTCAATTGGTTTTGGAGGTTCTGGGAGTCTTTCCTTGCAAGAAGGGGTGCGTCAAATTCAGTTTAGGGCCGTAGATAATGTAGGCAATAGGGGTAATCCGATTAATTACACCCTGAGAATTGATCATCACGCTCCAGTTGCTGGTGGTTGGATAGTCCCAGAACTTACAACTGCCCTAACAGGTGGCCTAGATATTCAAGTTCAAGCAAGTGACGGATTATCTGGTATCAACGCCACCCAATCAAAAATTCAATATGGATTTGATTCTGATGGAATTGGAGATACCCCCGATATTACGAGTTCATGGGTTGATGTGGGCGCGGGCCTCTCAACCACTTTGTCACCAACAATCGACTGGACAACTAAACAGGGCCAATTCCTTTCACTAAGGGCGTTATTAGTTGATGAAGCAGGGAATAGTGATTATTCAGCCACTCAGCATTTCGTAGTTTTCCCAAGTTTTGATTTTTCATGGGCTTCTGCGTCAGTTGATAGATTGGTAGTGCGTGCTGGATCAGAGGGGGAGGTTACAATCAATTCAATCCTAGTTAGTAACGAAGCTTACCCTGGAACAGTAATGGTACGACTTCAAACTGCACCGGCGGACAGGAATAGTGATGTTACTTGGACCACATTAGAATCTAGAACTTTACCACCTATTGCACTGGCAGACTTACAAGAAGAACTGATTTGGTCCGTTGCAGTTCTAAATGTTGGAGAATATGACATTCGATTGACAGTTGATCCAAGTGATTCGGTCTCTGAGCGGGATGAAGCAAACAACGATGCATACATGGTTGTTCAAGGAGCCAGTCAAAAGTCGGTAGGGGCTGTAACTTCATTTTCCCCGTCTTTACTTGCGGTTGCATTATCTGGAATTTGGATAGGATATTGGCTAACAAGAAATAAGGATGAACTTCATTCTTCGGCCCAAGAAACAGATTCATCATCTGCCAGTTCCATCATCTCAGCTACAGCCTCCTCATCATCTGGATCAACCTGCGAAGATTTGTGACGGCGACTTCTCTGACGAGCTTCCGCTAAACCAGGAACTAGTTGCTCAAATCCACTTTCAGAGGTGCTGCCTTTCTCTTCTATGTAGTCCAACCTTCTAGCTGCCATCTTTTTGTCACGCCTTTCCCTCTCAAGCGCTTTAATTACGGTACCATGTTCTGAACCTCTTAGAATTCTCTCTACGGCATTACTTGCTAATGGTAGGCCATCTTCATCGCCAATCAAAACTACTGTGCTGCCATAAACTGCCATTTCACAGCCTGTGTTTTGTTCAATAAAACGGCGAATCTTTCCTTCACTACCAATTAGCCTACCCCTCATTCTTTTCTGCTGTAAATGTTGTTTGCCCACCCATTCACGCATATCATAGAGTTGGAAATAACACTCATCTTCCATTAACTTAATCGCTTTCTTTGGTGACATCCCTCTACCAATTGCCTTGATAAGTTCAGGGAATTTCATCATCTTAACTGGATCAGTATTCTCTGGATCCCAAGTAATGGAAACATCTCCACTGGTTGAATCGATTAACAGACTGACATTTGCTGCCTTCTCTAACCCTTTCCGCGTTGCTCCACCCTTGCCAATCAACACCGCTATGCGGTCTTTAGGCACGCGTACTGAGGTCTCCATTGGCCGACCCGACTTGCCCCCCCTCTTTGAAGCCAACCCTTGAAGAGAGTTGGAGGATTTACTCTTCAATTACATAAAGTGTTGATTCTGCTAAGTCTGCATCAACTCCGTTACGATTGGCCCATTGAACAAGTCTAGTAATATCCCTTACAAGAAATTCTTTCGATTTTGGATGATTTTCAACCACCGCTTGGCCCGCATCAATAATCCAAGTTTTGCCTTGGTGAAGCATGATATTATATTCTGAAAAATCAGCATGAGCTAAGCCAGCATCTTGCCAAATAATTCTTAACTGTTCAAGCAACGATTTGAACACTTCTTCTGGATCTTCTACATCTACATCCCTTAATCTGGGAGATGGCCCATTTTCATCACCCAAATATTCCATCACTAGCACGTTCTTGTATGTCACTAGAGACTCTGGAGTACGCACACCATGCTTCCTCATTCTAGTCAAGTTTCTGTGTTCTTTCTGAACCCAGACATTAACCAATTCTCTATGCCTACGTCTCAAACCACCAAATCTAGGATCACCTTCAATATACTGCATTAAGCCCTTAAAAACAGCATTGCTTGTATGAAATATTTTCACTGCAATAGGTCCTGATTGTGATGTCGCATAGAACACATGGGCCTCTTTTCCTCTAGCAATTGGCCACTCTATTGTGTCTATGTGATCCTGCTGCATCAATTTGTATATCGCCATCAATGTTGACTGGTCAAACACTTGATCAAACACACGACGGTCTACCCAGTCATACTTACCTACACCGAGGGCTCCTGTCAATTTATGTTCGATTTGCCCGAACATTTGTGCATATTTTTTCTCTTTCATCCAATGAAATTTTGATCCTGCTTGATCCAGTTTCTCGAGTTGTTTGTCTATTGATTTTTCATGCTTCTCAATTTCTGAACGGTCATCATCTGCTTCGAATTCTGACCAATCTTGATCAGGAAAAGAGTCGAGATTGATTTTTGCTTGCTCTTCAGCCAAATCCGCCCAGTCACGCTTCTCTGCTCGGCGCTTTGCGCCCTTCCTGCGCGCTATGGTAATTCCTCCTTTCACGCCTCGTCAGTGGAGTCCTCTAAATCCTCTTCATTGGAAGTAGTTACGGTTTCTTCCTCATTAACATCCCAAATGCCAGCTTCATCTCCAGACAACTCTTCACCGCCACCCATTCCAAAAACATCGACTATTTCCGGAAGAACACCTTTACGAGAAAGGTAGAGGGATTGGGTTTTGGTATAGCGCATTTTTACATCTGCCTTTGATGGTTGAAAATCCCAGGGTTGAATGATAATCAAATCGCCCTCTCTAACCCATTGCCTCCTGCGCATTTTACCTGGGATTCTAGTGATTCTCTCTTCACCATCTGCACAAATTGCTCGAATTCTACGCCCACCAAGGATTTGTTCGGCGATTGCAAACATCTCGTTAACTCTCTCATTAGGAACTTTAACTCTAATCTTCTCATCACCAGATTCCATCTGGGCCAGTAATTCCTGGTCTACAGTCTCCTCTTTACGACGTCCCACGATTTCAGCCGACTCGCACACCCCTCATAAACGGTTGGAGGGGAAAAAAGACGATAATCGCTTGCGGTATTCGAATCGATGCTGCCGAATACAATATCTAACGCTAAAGTGATATGTAGGGAGCATGTCCAAAAATTATGGCATTTTGCAATTCACCTACTTGTGAAAACAATGTTACCAAATCCAACCAGTATCATTGTAGCCAATGTCATAGCAAAATTGGAAATAAACTGCTAAACACCTGCAACAAAATTTTCCGTTTGGCTGAAGATGTGAATAATGAGCTATATCATGAATATAGTGGAAGTGTTGAAAGGCATTATCAAGATGCTTTTTCCTCAGAGCTCAGGAAATTAAAATTTCACTATCAAGCCGAAACTTCTATTGCTTTACATTACAAGGATTTCCCACTAAATGACGTGCGGGCAGATTACTTTATTTTACCAGGGGGCCCAAATAAGTTTGATGAGAATATCGTTCTTGAAGTAAAACATGCATCAAAAACAGACCACCAATTACAATTATTCAACTATCTACATTCTGGACCTACGAATACAAATCTATTCACTAATAAATTGAAATATGGACTGCTTCTAATTTGGCCTCAACAAAGTAAACCAACGTACAGTGAAGATGGTCGATTTGCAGAATTATCTCCTATCCGTGGGCCTATAATGGAATTATGGAAAACATCTAATCCAAGAAAGAGAACGAAATTCGAGTTACTCTCAAGATGGGGCGAATGAAATTTCGTTTATCCAAAAAATGTTTCAGCGGCGTTACTAACGAGCGTCAGTAAGTGATCAGCAAGTGGTCCAATTCCAAAGGCTAGAGTTCCCACCATACAGAGCATGAGTGTGATTCGCAAAAATGGTGCATAGACCAATCTCTTCCTAGTGGGTGGGTCCTCAAAGAACATAACCCAACCAACACGTAAGTAATAGAATAGAGATAAAGCACTGTTCAAGAAGACAAATAGGGCTAGTAAGAAAACCCAATGAAGAGAGCGGATTGCTGCAATTACTCCGTCATCAAAAGTCATCGAATTATGAACTGTTGCATCAACAATACCGCTGACAAGTAACAACTTTGAGAGGAATCCAGAGAGTGGTGGAACTCCTGCTAATGACAACATGAAGATGAATAACGCGGTTGCAATAAGAGGTTCCCTCTTTGCTAATCCATACAAATCCTCCAACTTTGAGCCCCTTCCTTCGCTCTCCAACATGGATAATACCAAGAACGAGCCTAATTTGAACAACACAAGTACAGTGAGATGGAATAACATCGCTGCTACTATTAGTTCTGCCACTACATGATCTCCTTCTCGTGAAGTATTGAGTCCCAATGCTGCAACTGCTGCTAGTAGATAACCCGCATGAGCAACTGATGAATACGCTAACATTCTCTTTGGGCTCTCACTCGAGAGGGCACCAAAGTTACCCCAAGTCATGGTCACGGCAGCTAACAAACCAACTACTGGGACCCAAAATGCTTCGCCACTTTCAGGCATTGTAATTGATACTAGAACTCGAAGAAGGACAACGAAGCCCATGGCCTTTGAAGCAGTTGCTAGAACTCCTGCCACCGGGCTAGATGCGCCAGAATATGCGTCAGGTGCTGCTAAATGAAACGGTGCGGCGCTCACTTTGAATCCAATTGTGACAACGATGAATGCGAGACCTGCTAGCGCTAAGGGATCAATCGAATCCATAGCTTGCCAACTTGAAGCTAGTTCGGAAATCTGTAAATTTCCATTCCATAGGTAAAGTAAGGAGATTCCATAGAGTCCAACGGCTGATGCTACAGAACCAACAATGAAGTATTTCATTCCGGCCTCTGGAGCTTCATCATTTTCCTTCATGAAGGCAACTAAAACATATGATGACAAAGATGCTAGCTCTAGTCCAATAAACAGGACAAAGAGATCGTTTGCTAACACGACAACCGACATACCAAGAGCCACCATTAACAACAGGATGTGGAAATCAACTTGGCGGCGATTATCGAGTAACTTTGCAATTCTCTCATCTTCTCTCCTTCCTGCAAGCACCTGAGCATGAATCATGAATCGTGGTGTTGCAGGCATGCGGCTCCACATAGCAACGCCGCATAGCATCAAGGCACCATAGAAAACAATCTCAAGCAAACGGCTGAAACCATCAATTTTTAGCAAACTTGGCTCAATCATACCCGCACAAGAATTGAATGCCTCTCCAGTAGTTGCTATACACCAAACATTCGAATCTGATAGCGGCTCTTCCATTTGGCTCCACAAAGCCAGAGCCGTTGAGAAAAGTAAAGTGAAAACACTGATTACTCCTGGAATTCGAGGGCTTGAAGTAAATGCAAATCGTTCGCCACCAAATAAGTAGGGAATTCGTATATTCGTATTTGGAATTGGTAATCTAAATGTCCCCTTCCCAAGATTTGGAATTAATATCAGCAACGCAATTCCAACAATTAGAGTGAACTCTGGTAACAGGGCCGTGGCCGTCTGTGGATCTGAAATCAATGTCAGAGTACTCATGGCATCACCTCGTTCAAAACATCGAGAAGAACTTCAGTAACGAATTCATTAGAATAAGAAGACATCATGTCGAAGAAAATGAATGGTAACACTCCAAGAACTATTGCAAATACCGCTAGAATAAACATGCCCGCATTCTCATGCCATGAAACATCCACTGGTTCGTCACCATGTAGTGAATCCGGAAGTTGTCCCTCGTCCCCACCTTCAAAAATTGTTCTCTGCATACTCCATAGATAGTAAGCGGCAGTAATTATTAGGGTGAGGGCTGGAAGAATTACCCACCAACCAAAAGCCATCCAGAAAGCAATCATAATTGCAACTTCTGCAACGAAACCGGCCATTAAAGGCAGTCCTAGACTGCCCATCCATGCCGCCATCATATGCCCACCTAGCCAGGGTGAAAACTTCGCAATACCCCTCATTGAACCTATCTCTAGAGTATGGTAATGATGTTTGAATGCACCACAAACTGCAAAGAGATAGGGGGATATTATTCCGTGTGCTAGCATCATAAAAATTGCACCGGCAATTCCAAGGGGTTGCATTGTGGCAATTCCAATAAATATCAAACCCATATGCGAAACAGATGAATAAGCAACCATTCGTTTTAGATTCGTTTGACCCAAACAGACCATTGCCCCATAGACTAAACTAATCATACCTAGAACAATCAAAAGCAATTGATAATGCACCATTGCGCCAGGTAATAATTCAACTGCAATTCGTAAGAATCCATACGCACCCATCTTCAACATCACTCCTGCCAGTAACATCGAACCAGCAGTCGGTGCCTGTACGTGAGCATCGGGTAGCCAAGTATGAACTGGCACAGATGGCATCTTAGCTGCAAAACCAACTAGCAGAAGCAAGAAAACTGCCTTCTGCATTCCAAAACCGCCAAGGAAGGCAGAACCTAGAGTGTTTGATGAGGAGGCCATCAATGTGATATCGAAGGCTCTTCCAGTGAGATTGCCATCCCAGACTGGAACCCGAGTGAAATAGTACATTACAAGAATTCCAAGTAGCATCAACACACTAGCAGTGAATGTATAGATGAAGAATTTCTGTGCTGCATACTTACGGTTTTCACCACCCCATAGAAGAATTAAGAAGAACATTGGAATCAATGTCAATTCCCAGAAAGTGTAGAAGACAAACAAATCTAGTGAAACAAATACCCCAATCAATGCACCTTCCATCATTAGAATAAGGCTGTGGAATTGTGCCCCCTTCTTTGCATTCCATTCTACAAGCATCGAAATAGGAATTAGTAGAGTTGTAAGCCAGACCATTGGGAATGATAGACCATCCACACCAACGTGCCAAGAAACTCCAAATCCATCAACTAACGAACAACCTCCTGCTTCGATTGCTATTTCGGCGTTAGCGCAGTTATCGTATACATATTCATTCAAGGCTAGAGATGTCCAAGAAATCCCGCTATAAGATTCTAAGAACATTAGTGTAGACAGAGAAAGCAGAAGTAGTGAAAAGGCGAAAATCAGTAATCGTATATATTGGCTGATTTCTTTGCGCTTGGATGGTGGAGCTGCCCAGGCAACCAGCATGAATGCAAAACCAGCAAGAATTGGACCTAGGGTCAAGATTGTCAATGGATTACCAAACATTGTCAAATCCAATCAAATCACCCCCCATAGCAGAATTAGAATACTAAAGGTACCAATAACAGCCATCATGATGTAATCAGATGGTCTGCCTGTGGTCAGTTTACGGACATCACCACTTATCTTCTGACTACCCCATTCAATTCCTTTGATCGCTCCGTCTATCACATTCTTATCAAACCAAGAAAGCGCGTAGGCAAGAGGAATTACGGTTTTTCCTATTGCCCAATCGTATAATTCATCGAAGTAAAGTCTGCGGTGAAGAGCATCTGCTAAACCAGAGTTTGCTAAATCATCAACTTGGGTGCGGCCGAACTTTGATGAAAGTGGTAGAATCCATGATATTAGGCGGGGGGCGGATTCGCCGCTCTTCAAACGCCCGCCATGAATACGCATTGCCATTGCAGGACCTACTACTAATGAAATCGAAATTGCAACCCAAGTAATCAGGAATAGGAACATATCAGTCGGTAGGAATGCGTGTACAATTGTATCTAGAATAGCAAATACCAAGCCGTGTTCATGAATTGCTGTTCCAAATGCTTCCGCTTCTCCAAGCCAATGTGTTGCACCAAGAACGGCAAGAGCGAATCCTCCAAGTAAGGAGATTACACTGAGTGTGATTAAAGGAGTTGGAATCCAAGGTGTGTGTTCATGTACCTTATCTGCGTAAACTGTTTTGGGTTTTCCAGCAAATGTCATCATCCACATTCTCGTCATATAGAATCCAGTCATTCCTGCGGTTAATAGAATCAAGAATGCAGGAACTAACAACCAAGTTCCACCATGAAGAGCTGCGGCGTTCCAAGTCTCAGCAACTATTCCTTCCTTTGACCAAAAGCCACCAATCAGAGGTATTCCGATAATAGATGCCGACCCTATTGCCATTGCAGTAGAGGTAATGGGAAGTTTTCCGGCAAGGCCGCCCATGTTACGCATGTCTTGAGGGTCCATTTCGTCATGGGATCCGTGGTGCGCATGGTGCATTTCATGAATAACAGAACCCGATGCCATGAACAGCATTCCTTTAGCCATGGCATGGTTAAAGAGATGGAACATTGATGCTCCAAAAGCGATGACTGCTGCGTGATGTTCCCCATGATTGTAGAACCAAAGAGCGACTCCGAGGCCTGTGAAAATGTAAGCCAGTTGACTCATCGTTGAGTAAGCAAGTACCTTCTTGATATCGTTTTGAACAAATGCAATGAGGGCAGCCATGAAAGCAGTAATTCCGCCAATCCATGCAATCAAAATTGCAACATCGCCAAGTCCTTCTACTCCATGGCCGTGACCTGTGACATCAAAAAATGGAACAAACCTAGCAAC
The DNA here is from genome assembly GCA_002725475.1 of Methanobacteriota archaeon. Lineage (GTDB taxonomy): Archaea > Thermoplasmatota > Poseidoniia > Poseidoniales > Thalassarchaeaceae > MGIIb-Q1. The sequence continues at coordinate 26,807 of PBPH01000063.1, forward strand.
TAAGTAAAGTCCAGCGTTGACCATCGTTGCTGCGTGAATCAAGGCTGACACAGGTGTTGGCCCTTCCATTGCATCCGGTAGCCAAACATGGAGCGGGAATTGAGCGCTCTTGCCAACTGCGCCTATGAATAGCATAATCAATGCCCAGCGTAACATATTAACATCTACAGTTCCATGCAATGATGGATCTCCAAAAATAACCGCAAATTCAAGAGAACCATAAATATCGTATAACATTAACAGACCTATGAGAAGGAATACATCTCCTACCCTAGTGGTCAAGAATGCTTTCTTAGCAGCATAAGCTGCACTCGGGCGCTCGTAATAGAAGCCAATGAGTAAGTAAGAGCAAAGTCCCATAATCTCCCAGAAAATAAACAGCCAAAGGAAAGAGTCAGCGAGGACCATACCAAGCATCCCTGCTGTGAATAGTACGAATTCCGCGTAAAAGCGATGGTTACGATCCTTGTTGACTGGATCCGTATTCATGTATCCCAATGAAAACCAACAGATGAGGAAGCAAAGGAAAGATGCTACGAATAGCAACATCATTGAGACATTATCAATCCATAGTCCAACTCCAAGTGAGTCGCTTTTCAAATGAATCCAATTTCCTGCTGCGTCTTGTGTTATTGTTTCAAAATTAATCCAATTGAAAACCGATGCTCTGAGTGGATCTTCAAAACTTGATCCTTTTGTAAAGAATTCAATCGCTAGCCAAATTGTTAGTGATAGAGAAATTGCTAATGTACAAAGAGCAATCATACCACCTTCCTTGAAGCGTTCTCGCCATGCCTCATCGCCGTGATTCATCTGTCCAAGAATGGCGATTACTGGGAAAATTACCATTGGTATTAGGGGAATTAAGAATGCAGATTCAAGAGCCGTGAATGGGGTTCCTGTTGCCATTTCTCCACCAAACATCCTCAGTAGAGGGAAGAGCAAACATAAACCAATAATTGGGAGGAAACGCATTTCAGAGGTTTTTGTGTCCGACATTTTTTCACCTCAGTTCCTTAACAGCATTACTTCATCTAACACAATGCTCTCTCTACTCGAAAATAGTGCAAGGAAAATTGCTAATCCAACTGCTACTTCAGCAGCGGCTATAGCAATAGCAATCGCTGTAAATACCCAACCAGTGACGTCACCGTAATGAAGTGCTCCTGCAACGAAATTCAGATTGACCGCGTTTAGCATTATCTCAACACACATCAGAACAATGATTCCGTTCTTGTTAGTGAAAACACCTAACAAACCAATGCAGAAAAGAATTGCACCAAGGCTTGCAAGATACATTGCCGGAATCATTGCTCGCCCTCCTCTTGTTCCCATAGAAGGTTCTCGATTCTTTCATCACGCACAAGGTAGGATGCACCAATCATAGCCATTGATAGCAAAATTCCAAGAAAAATCACAGGTAAAGCCCAATCAGTTAGCATCACACGGGCGAATTCATAGGTAGTCATTACTGAAGTGTCCGAACTTGCAGCCCACATTGGATGGAATGTAATGAGTGGTAGTAGAATAGCAAGAATTCCGGCAACCATGATGCGTACCAAGTGTTCGCTCAAACGCATTATACCTCACCTTCCTGAATTGTGCGCCTAGCTAGCATGATTCCAAATGCAAATACCAACATCACACTTCCAAGATAAACTAGAATTTGAATTGCAGCAAGAAGCTCTGCCCCCGCTAGAATGAAAACTCCTGCAACTGCAACGAAGGCAACAATGAGCCAAAACATGGAATGAGCAATACGCTTTGAATAAATCGTGCCCAACGAACCAAATATCGTCAAGAGTGCAAAAATTGCGAATGC
>PBPH01000064.1 GCA_002725475.1 Methanobacteriota archaeon
CAAGGTCAGGGCCAAGGTCAGCAAGGCCAGCAAGGTCAGCAAGGCCAGCAAGGTCAGCAAGGCCAGCAAGGTCAGCAAGGTCAGCAACAGGATAACGGACAAGGACAGCAGCAGCAAGGAGGCGAACAGGGCGGTCAGCAAGGTCAGCAACAACAGCAGGACCAAAATGGCGAGAACCAAAACGGCCAGAATCAGCAGCAGCAAGGTCAAACCCAGAACGGCCAACAAGGCCAGCAGGGGGAACAGTCCGACCAGCAGCAAGGTCAGCAGCTCGACAACCAGGAGCAAAATGGTGAAAATGACAACGATGGCGACGGAATACCCGATGACATCGATACGGACGATGACAACGACGGCATCCCTGATGCATCAGAACCTGGAAACCAGGATACTGATGGTGACGGAATCCCCGATAGTGAGGATAACGACATGGATGGAGATAACATACCAAACGATCAAGATGATGATACTGATGGTGACGGAATCCCCAATGATCAGGATATCGACGATGATAACGATGGCATAGCGGACGATCAGGATGCAAATCCAACGCAAACTGACGACACCGCAAATGACCACGATAACGATGGAATCCCCGACTCCGAGGATAACGACGATGATGGCGACGGAATTGACGACCGCGAGGAAGTCAATGATGGAGACCCCAATACAGACATCTACGACCACGACAACGATGGGATTTCTGACAACGTCGACCTAGACATTGACAACGATGGTATTGATAACCACAATGACGTGTATGAGAACGGTAGCAGCGCTATGCGAGACCACGATAACGATGGTCTAAATGATGGCGTAGATCCTGACGATGATAACGATGACATCCTAGATGTTGACGAATTCGATGGAGCAACCGGTAACTACCGATATGATCATGACAACGATGGACTTGATGACAAGACAGATACGGACGACGATAACGACGGCCTATCAGATTGGTACGAGGCTAACGATGGCAACGATTTGACCGGACAGTTCGATCACGACAACGATGGTAACGATGACCATACCGATGACGATGACGACAACGACGGAATTCTCGACGAGCTCGAGAACTGATTCTAAGTCAAGTTGTATAATCACCTGACAAGATCCCACCCATCTAGATGGAGTGGTGCCAGGCACCCTCGGGGGAATTTCCCCCGGGGGGCCGCTTTTTTTATTCTATATCCATTTGTTCTTTGAAGTTATCAGAAATGATACAGGTATCACTATGTGATACATCGAAGCACATCTGCGCCGAGTCGTTGATATATTGGGCGTTAGTGGCGAGGCGCTTCAATAGGTGATATGATGCCAAAAACCAACTTGAATAGAATGAACAGTAAGCAGAGCAAACAGGGGCTAGCAGCCTTCTCAATGATATTGCTCATGCTGATGAGTGTATTGACTTCAGTTCCGTGGATTGAGTTAGCTAACAATGCTGATGACACCACCGAATTGAGTATAGGAGTGATTGGAGAGCGAAAGGCTATCCAGACTTTTGACCAGATTAGGGAAGATCAGGGGGTAAATAACCCATCTATGTGGGGTAAAGAACTTCATCCCTCATTGCTAGATCCACAATATAGTGATCCAGCAGTACTGTATGGAAAAATTTCCGATCTTTCACTTGTTGATTTGAGGCTCCAAGGGATAGGCCCTAACCTTGAGGAAACAAATACTGAGGACCACGATAATGACGGTATCGACGATCTCACTGACCTTGATGATGATAATGATGGCATATATGATCTCATTGAGCTTTTCGATGGTTGTTATTCTACCGATCCATTTGACCACGATAACGATGGCGTGTTAGATCATGAAGATTGGGATGATGACAACGATGGAATTTTGGAAGGACCAATTGATTGGAATCAGGGTTCAGATCCAAGAAACGTAACAGAAGATCGATATGTTAACGCATCAACAATTCATCCAGCAACAGGGCAAGCTGTAGGATTTGGTTACCGAGTCGATCAAAATCCTTGGGATCATGACAATGACGGAGTTCCAGATGAAGACATGGATGGTAGCGGTAGAAACAGTTACGACGAAGATGACGATAATGATGGAAGAATAGATCAATTCTCATGGCCATGTGATAATGACGCCGATGGAGCTAGGGATTACTTTGATGATGACGATGATAATGATGGTGTGTTAGATTGGAATGATCAACACCCATATGACATGTCAGTGACATCAAGTATGCAATCATCTGGTAACTTTGATTTGGCAACTCAATGGCTACACACAGACACCAATCCATCTTCGGGCCTCAGAACATATCGTGCATTTAGTGGTGGTATTGATTTCGTTGCTCTTGAAGCACTCTATCATCCAGATCCTGTATTTACTTCAATTTGGGATGGTGATTTAGATGGGGATGGAATACCTAATTTCTTAGATGCAGATGGAGATAACGACGGAAGTCCAAACAACGTAGATGCTGATGATGATAATGATAATTTGCTAGATATGTGGGATCCCGATGATGATAATGATGGAATCCGTGATGTATGTTGGGATATTGATGTAAATTTGGATGGTCTTAATGACTATACTCGTGAAGATACCTCTCCGTATCAAACACCTGGTGGAGATACAGATGGAATTCCTGGAATCGATTGCGAACTAGATTATGATTGGGACAGTGACAATGATCGATGGCGTGCTATTGATTTTAATTACAATCATGTCTGGGATTGGTTTGATACCGAAGCTGGTGGCACACCTAACCCTGACAATCCATTATTTGAGCCAAGTTGGAATGCTGCAAATTTGTCTTGGGATATGGACGATGATGGTCTTGAGAATGAAGTAGATCCTTACCCACTTAATCACACAAATGTAGTCAATACTTGGAATTGTGAATGGAATTCTAATTACGATGCAAATGTAGACGGGGACAATGACGGCACCCCAGGGGGTTCAAACATTCTTTGTATTACAGAAAGGGCATCATATACTGGTAATAATGACTGGGATAATGACGGTATTCTGAATTACGAAGATGTAGATGATGATAATGATGGTATCCCAGATTTCATGGACATAGATACAGATTGTGATCTTGATAATGATAATGACATCCACCAGTTGAATGGTAGTCTTTACCGTGATGACGGGCCAAATGATATTGACACTGACATCGATGGTGATGGATTACAAAATGATGAAGACTGGGATGATGACAACGATGGTATCTTTGATTTATTTGATCCTGATGATGGTAATTGTGGTATTATTGATTCAGATACCACTGATAATTTCTATCGAACTTGGTACCCTCTTGGTGATGGTGATGATCTTGATGGATCTGGAGATTCACAACGTTACACCGATAATATCACTGATCATTGGAACATGACTTTCCTATTCAATCCGTTTTCTGCAGGACAAAATTTCATACTTAATTACAACGGATTTGATGGAACAACTAACCCCCCTACTTCGGGAGTAGTTCCAGAATTTTGGTGGATTTATCTTTCTCGTTGGTCTAGTTGGAACGGTGATAATAAGTGGGACATTGATGGGGATGGGGACACACTTCAAAATGGCCTAGATATCGATCAAGACGCCGATGGAATGCCTGATTGGTGGGATCAAGATGAAGGAAATGATGGAATTTTGGATGTAGATGATCCGAAGATGGGAGGCTCTCTAGATTTTGGCCAGTGTGGTTTTGTTGTTCAGCCTCAACAGGCAAATGGAGCGGCTTCAACAGGTTTAGTGTGCGGCTATGAATATGCTTTACAATATGGCTATCCATTGAGTGGTTTCGGCGCTCAGATGGGGGTCCCATATAGCACAAGACCTGATGCTAGTTATTCCGATGGTGTATATGATGGCGCCAATTCCCAACAGAATTGGATGTGCAATTCCCAATGTTATCACTTTGAATTCGGCCCTCAAGTATTTTCTTCGACTAATTATTCTGCAGTAGATCACAACCGTGATTTATTTACTGGTTGGCTTGGCTTGAAATGGCAATTATTCTCATGGAATCAGGATATAAATGGTAATTTCTTCCCTGACGAATTTGCCGATCATTTGGATGATGAAGTTGATCCGGACAATGATTGTGGTGCAGCAATAAACATGAATGGGACAATCCTAACTCCAACTTGTATGGTTAATGATACTGCAGATTTAGACGATGATTTTGATGCTATATTCGATTTATATGATGTTGACGATGACAATGATGGAATTTGGGATTATTTTGAAGTTGATACGAATAATGATTTGGATGATGATATGGGTACCAATGAACCCTATTTCTTTACTGGTTTGAATTGTCAAGATAACGATGACGATGGTTATGATTCTGATCCGGATGGTGATGGTTGGTATCAAGCGGTATGGGATAAAGGAGTGATGGGACAAGGAATGATTTTCCCTGAATATTATGATGTTGACAATGATAACGACGGTGTTCCAGATGGTGAAGATTGGGATGATGATAACGATGGTAACTCTGACGTTCTTCAAGAAAACACCACTGGGTGTTTCACCGGTGAAGAACAGTCAATATGGGACCACGATAATGATGGTATTCCTGACTGGGGTGATGATGATTGGGATGGGGATGGTAGAACAAACGCTCAGGAATTAGCTACCTCTACACCCCTTGTTTCCCCATGGGACCATGACAACGATGGTATTCGTGATGATGAAGATTTAGACGACGACGAGGATGGTATGAAAGATGAGGATGAAGTACTTCTTTGGCCAACCCGATTTAATAAAGAATCAACAAATCCATGGGATCATGACGATTTCGGTAATGGTGAGGGGATATACAATTGGTTGAACACATCTACCGGCCCTGATGGTCAGGATGTTGATGATGATAATGATTCACACAATGACATTGATTTCGATGTTTTAGAAGAGGGTTCCTCTTCATATCCTTGTTACAATGGTAGCCTATCTTCTGATTGGGATCATGATAACAATTGTATTCCAGATAAGGATGATAAAATCACAACAAAAGTAAACATTAGCATGGGAGATACGTTATGGATTGATGCAGGCAGCCCTGCTCTTTTCACTGGTTGGGTTGAATGGCTCAATCAATCAACGATGACATTCGAAGCAGCGCCCAATCTACCTGTACAAGTGAAAATAGTTTGGACAGATAATGGTACCGAGGCATTGGAAACCATTGATGTTTTGACTAATTCTTGGGGGCAGTTTACTGTGGGACAATTCCTCTATCCTGAGGACATACACGTTGGTGATAATACAACATATACTGTAACAGCTGAAGTTACTGAAATGTTCATCCACGATGGTTCAGTATCACAACCTCAGACGGTTGGTGTCAAAGCAAATTTAACTGTAGATTATGTGGCGTGGTATTATTTCCGTAGTGATGAACAGCCACTCTGGCTTGACTTCAAGGCACATTATGCAGCAGATTGGGACAGAGGATTCTTCGATTTGAGAATTGATTATGCCCCAATTACTTTTGCAGTATCGGGTGGCCCATTTGGTAATCGCTCATCACCTACTAATTTCACAGGATATGGGATGGGATATAGAACAGATGTTAATGGATGGTGTTCCCTTACGTTTGTTCAATCAAACGGAATTAATGGAATTTGGGAACAAGTTGTTTGGAATTCTACTTTGGATAATGGCCCAGGAATGTTACCTGGCGGATATGAAAGAGTGATTTGGGATAATTCAAGTAAGAATCACGTCGTACAGGGTATTTACAATTACACGACGACATCACTTCCTGTCGGGGATTATGATTTCGTGGGTAGGGTGGATCCAACACTGGCTGGTGAATGGCCATTCCTCTATATGATGGGTGATGAAACAGATGCCTTCACAATGAAATCAATGCATAGGATGTACGTTGAGGCTGAAATAATTATATCGGGCGATAACCCAGTTTATTTCTGGGATACCACCGTTTTCACAGGTTCAAATTTCGGTGCTTGGAGAGCAGTCTATCTAACACCAGGTCTGGCTGCAGCAGGTACTGATTTTGCTACTGCTAGTATTGGTAAGCCATGGCCAATAGAATGGGATGGCATCAAGTCATCTTTACTCGATGAGGCAGCAAGATTGAGGCCATTTATCAACCATAATGGGACGCATTGGTACATTACCATGCAAAATGGTGGTGACTTTGATGTTCCACCGTGCGGTCCAGTTGATACGAATGACCCAGAAAGTGGAGTTCGCTGTGAAATAATCCCTGAAATGGATACAGGCGAATCATTCACCGTAATTGGTAATGTTTCAAATCGAACATTCCACCCATGGGATCAAGATCCAATGGCACTACAAGTCGACCTTGATCATAATGGAATTTTCCAAGGTTCTGCAGAAACAGGATATGCTAGAAAACCTACATTGATGGGTACAGAAGCAGTCTTCAACTACAATTGGTCTTGGTATAGCCAGTTTGCTGCGGCGACTTATGGAATCAAGGTTGATTTCACTAATTCAAATTATTACTTTACAGGTAATCAAACAACGGTTTTGGCTCCAACTGGCGCTTATGTCAATATTTCAGTAGTGGGTACAACCGACTTTGAGTTGAATACCGTTCCAAGGCTCTATCGAAATACCAATTCATCGGTTGAAGCTAGACTTGTCGATAATGCCCTAAGGCCGGTAAAGAATGTAGCAATCAATTGGAGTTGGTCAGCAACAGGAGAAATGAATTCATCAGAAACCGACGTTAATGGAGTGTTCAAAATTCCAATGAACATCTCATCAGACCACGCCTTAGGTAATTTCACAATGAACTTTGAATTCCCCGGTAATCCATTACTTAAGGGGGCTTCAGTGACGCAAGAATTTTGGGTTGTTTCACAGACTTTCATTAATCTCGTTAGTGCTGAATGTAGTGGGGAGAATATTTGTGAAAGTGGAGATATTTGGGAGTTTACAGCCCAAGTTACGGACGATAATAGAACTCCCGGGGAGCGTGATTTAGGCTCATCTCTCTCAGGAGAAGGTGAAAACGGTGGAAATGTATCAGTAATTTTTGAAGGATTAGACTTTGAAAATATTGCTCACAGGCAAGTAGTGGCTACTCTAGTCCCTAATGCTGGAGTAATTCACTACGAACGGACTCTTGATCCACAATCTTTGCGTTTGGACCCAGCATCATTCCTACCTGAAGGATTTGGTCCAGTAAATGTGATATTAAGATTCAATGAAAATTTACCCAATGAAGGTTGTGAGATACTTCTAGAAGAATACCATTTGTCATTACCAGGTCAGTGGGATCCATGTACCAATCAACCAGGCAATGATCACTTCAGAAGGGAGTTACGTTCAGATGTCGATGGTTTTTCATTGATTGGACGAACAGTACTCGATGTTGATCAACAAATTGTCTACACTTCTGAAACAGACCCGAACACAGGTGAAGTAATTGAGAAGCCAATGATAGTCACGGGTCACCTGCTGGATGAATTGGGTGGTAATTTGACTAATAGACAAATACGAGTATATTACGAGATGCAAGGTAGTAGCGCAGGCCCAGTAACTTGCGATCCTGGTTCAACGGATGTGCAGGGGTACTTCGAAATCACTTGTCCTTTGCAAGGAGTTCTGGCAGGTCAAGCAAGAGTAACCATTGATTATAATGCGTGGGAAAATAACGACCGCCAAAGATACAAAAACGCATCAGTCACACATCTTTTCCCAGTATTCTCTAATTCAACTCTTGAGATTACTGAGGTAGGCCCGTACCAGACAGATGTTGATCGATACACATTCTCAAATGGAACAAGTTATCCAGTACTTTACTTGAAAGAATCTTTCCATATTGAAGGATTCCTCAAACAATCTAACGGCCAATCAATAGGTGGTAAGTGTATCAACATTTATCTCAACCCTGATCAAAACACTCGCCCAATTGCAACAGCATACACAAATGATGAAGATGGAGCAATAAATTGGTTCAGTGGCGACCCTGAACAGAACCCGTCTCGTAAAGGGGTTGAACCAATGGGTAGTGAATTAGAAGGATTCAGGATTCTGAGGTTGGCTTATGAACCATCTCGAGATGTGTCAAAGGGTTGTGATAAAGAAAGTTCAGCTGTGGTAAACGGTTCCCATATGGACATACTTTTGTTAGTCCGTAGTAAAGTGGATATGCAGTTCGATGACCCTTGGGAGAAAATCAATGGTTACCAACCAGGAGAAGAAGTGACTGGTAGTGTAGCTGTTTTACGAAATCGTATTGAAGCTGCTGCAGCAGGACAACAAGTTCACTTTGTGTTCCAATATTGGAATGGTACTGATTGGGTAAATGAATCACTAGCTATTGAGACAACAAACGATCGTGGTATTGCAAATTTCTCTTACGAATATACTGGTACTCAATGTGGAGATGAAACTTGTGAGGGTAGATGGCGGATTATTGCAACTTTCCCAGAATCTGCACACTTTGCGGGTGGTGAAGATCTTCAAGGAATTGTTTTCCTTGGTGATCCAATTGTCGATTCCCAAGGAGCTGCTTGGTGGACTCAACCAGAGTATCTGTTGCCGGTAATCCTAGCATTCTTGTTCGCCTCAATTATTGGAGCTGTAATGTACAAACGTTATGCAGAGCGTCGCAGAATCAGAATATTGCAAGGTATATTAACGGATACAATGATGCAATTACGTGTGGCAAATGAGTATGTCCAAGTAATTTTCAATTGTTACAAGGACTTAGTCCGCTTCTTCCGCCAGAGTGGTTTCATGAAGAAGGTATACGAAACAACTCGTGAATTTGAGTGGGCTGTCCGTGAAGCATTGAGGGGAATATCATCTCCTACGGAGTTGGATAGTTTCCTATCGATCTTTGAAGAGGCACGTTACTCTGATCACCAAATTACCGCCAGCCACCGAGATCGTGCAATGCAAACATTACAGGCAATTACAACCAGCATTTCTCTAGCATTAGGTGAGCAGCAACTATCTCGCTCATCAGATCACGATGCAAGTATGCACACAAGTTTGACCAAAGCTGGTGAGTTCGTCACTGCTGATGGAGAAGTAAGGCAAGCAGGCTTAGATGATGACCCCGAAGCAACGAATTTCACACTCTGAGTAAGGCTATAGAAATGGAACGCGGGTGATTATCACCCGCTTCCTATTCCTATATCGAGGTATATTGCATTAGTTTAGCCGACATATTCAGTTATTCATACATCTTCGGCAGAAGTGATGCGAAGTAGAATAAGCCTAGCATTGGTGACATTGATGCTAGTTTTTTCTTTAGGGGGCTGCCTTCAATCTTCAGAAATTAGTACTTCAGAATCACCTCCAGGAGACACACCTACCCAGCCTCTAGAACTAGAAAATGAACTCATTCCTGAACCACTTGATCCTCGCATTGATCATGATGGTGACGGATTTACTACCGGTTGGGAGCAGAATAATAGTTGGGACCCTGAAGATGCACTTTCCGCTCCACCATGTAATAGATTTAGACAACTATGTTCGCGTACTATAAGCGAAACTGTTTGGCCTACATCCCACAACTCACATGCATCACTAGATCGCAATCATAACATCGTGAGTAGTAGCCAAAGAACCAATATCACTGCACAAATGAATGGTGGAATACGAGTAATCAACCTAGATGTACATGAATATAACAATCAGACAATGCTATGTCACGGAGGATATGACTACATTCTTCATCCTTGTTTTCTTAGTGGTAATTGGCCACTTGAGCAAGCCTTTATCGAAGTAGTTTCATTTCTTGAGAATAATTCGTATGCGGTTTTAATTATAACATTGGAAAGTTATGTAACAGCTCAAGATATTGCTAATGCATCTGATTCAACAAATTTAACACCTTATTTTCATACACAAATGTTGGGGGATGCATGGCCCTCTCTTGCAAAATTAATTGAATCAGGTAAGAGGGTAGTGTTGTTCAGTCAAGATCGTCCAGAAATTGAAATCTCCTGGTACCATTATGATGGGGATTACATGGCTAAAACTCATTGGGGATACAATGACACAGCCTACTTCAATTGCAATTTGACTCGTGGAAATATATCAAGTCAATTACGCTGGCTTGACCATTACATTACTGACCCTGTTTCTTCGGAATCTACGTCGAATACCACAAATCAAGTTCCAGTAATTATAGAAAGGGCTGAGGATTGTTCAGAACAGTGGGGTCAAATTCCAAACTTTATTGCAGTTGATTATTGGGGTCAAGGTGATATTGTTTTGGCAGTGGATAATTTGAACGGAGTGCTTAATTGAGGGATTTTATGAACCAAATAATATTAGCAAACTGTGTAGAATTTATGTCCGAAAAAATGGAGCCAAATTCAATCGATTTGACAGTGACTTCTCCTCCTTATGATTCACTCAGGGATTACAATGGATATACATTTGATTGTGCAAGTGTAGCTCAAGGATTATTCAGGGTTACTAAAGAGGGTGGTGTTGTCGTTTGGGTTGTTGCTGATAAAATAAAAAACGGTAACAAATCACTAACCAGTTTCAAGCAGGCAATCTTATTCCAAGATGTTGGTTTTAATGTACATGATGTGATGATATATCGTAAGAAAAACACGCCATTTATGCGCTCAAATGCATATACTAATTGTTATGAATTTATGTTTGTATTTTCAAAAGGGAAACCCAAAACATTCAATCCACTTACCACTGAAACTGTTAGGCAAGGGGTCGAGATGATGCCTACAAACAAAGGACCAGATGGAATAAATAATAAAGTTCCAGGGAAATTAAATGATTCGAAAACAAAAATCAATATTTGGGATTATGCTGTTGGTTTGCATGGGACGACTAGTGACAAGATTGCTTTTCAACATCCCGCAGTATTTCCTGAAAAATTAGCAGAAGATCATATCCTTTCGTGGAGCAATAAGGGCGACTTGATATTCGATCCAATGTGTGGTTCAGGAACTACTTGTAAGATGGCGGCTAAGAATGGTAGAAACTACATTGGTTGCGATGTCTCAGAAGAATATCTCGAAATAGCGAGAGAAAGACTGAAATTACTTTCAAATTAATCATTAAATGAATTTTATTCAGTTATTGTGTTGCCTTTTGCATCTAGAAGTTCAACAGTCAAACCGATTTCTTTCACATCTTTTAGTAAGTCATCATGCATCTTGTCACTAAAAGCATCAAGAGCCGCTAGTTGAGATACGTTTGAAGGGTCTCGCAATCGATCAATTATGTGATTTAGAACACATGAAACACCGTATGCTTGGCCGGTACGGAAAGCATGATCAAGACTTCCTGCGTCAACATCTTCAGCTTCTCTACGAGCAAGAACTTGGTTTGAGTATGCAACCATTCCACCATATACCGTTTCCATCATCTTACTGGGCTCTGTCCAAGAATCGTTTAGACATGATTGTGCCTCTTCAATAGCCGCTTCAGCAGCGAGTTCATATTTTCGGAAAAGAGCGACATGGTCGCCACTCTCATCAGCCAATGCATCGTTGATAATCTCTCTCCAGTCAGCCATCTTATCGTTCTCCGATTCCGGTCATCTGTATGAATGATTTGCTTCTTTATATTATGTCAAATGGTAAGTTTGGCCCCGTAGGGGCCCCTCTGAGAGCACGCGGTGGGTTCATAACGGGGCGGCAGGTCGCCGAGTCGCCCAAAACATCGAGGGAGTTACAATGAGTGCACAAAGTGTGAAGACAAATGAAGCCTTGATCGATCTCATCGATCTGCTAAAGGCCCAGTCTCGAAACACCGGTGCCGCACTGTGGCGAGATGTGGCGCAACGTCTTGAGAAGAGCCGTAGCAATTGGTCGCAACCTAACCTAAGTCGCCTAAGCAGGCATGCAGAAGGGGAGAAATTTGTTCTCGTTCCTGGCAAGTTGCTTGGTAGCGGTGAAGTAATTGGTAAGCAAACCGTAGCCGCATTTAGCTTCAGCGCAGGTGCCAGAGAGAAAATCGAGGCAGCTGGCGGCGAAACGATGACAATCGCAGAACTGATGGATAAAAATCCAAGTGGAAAGGGGGTGTTTATTCTTGGATGAAGATGCAACCACTTATGTTTTCGATGCAAGTAATATGATTCTTGGGCGCTTGGCTAGTCACGTTGCTAAGATTCTAATTGAAGGCCAAAAGACAGGCAGCCAAGACAGAGTAATCGTAGTAAATGCAGAGAACGCAGTAGTTTCTGGTTCAAAGAAGGCAGTGTTCGCAACATACCGAAAGAAGTATGAGTTGAACCATGCCAGAAAAGGACCCTTCTTCCCAAGAATGCCTGATAAGATTCTCAAGAGAACAGTACGAGGTATGTTGCCTTATCAGAAGAAAACAAGTGGCCGTAATGCAATCCGTAATTTACGTGTAACTATTGGTTGTCCAAGTCATTTGAGTGGCGAAGATCTTCCAGATGGTCATGAAATGGGAGACGCCTCTCAATTAACTAGGTCACTTCCACAAAAATATGTTCAATTAGGTAAGATTTCAGAAAATCTTGGCGCACCAATGAATCGACTTAGGGGTGAATCATGATGGCTAGGAAGAAAAAATTGTCAGTTGAAACTAGCGGTAAGCGAAAGACAGCAATTGCTAGAGCTACTGTGAAGCCAGGAAAGGGGCGTGTTAGAGTTAATAGTCAGCCAATTGAAATTTTCGAGCCTGAATTAGCACGTCGTAAGGCCATGGAGCCGCTTGTAATTGCTGAAGATATGCGCCGTATTGGTGAAAATGCTGGCAAAGGCAATGTCGATATCAATGTCAACACCACAGGTGGAGGCGTGATGGGTCAAGTAGATGCCATTAGAACTGCCATTGCTAGAGGCCTTGTCAAATACAATGGCGGTGCAGAGGGGGATGACGAAGAACTGCGAGACGAATTTCTAAGATTCGACCGTAGCCTTTTGGTTAATGACCCTCGCCGTAAGGAACCAAAGCACCAGCAAGGACGTGGTGCTAGAAAGAAGTGGCAGAAGTCGTATAGGTGAGGTGTAAATATGTTAATTCCAGTAAGATGCTTTAGTTGTGGTAACGTCATTGGTCAACATTGGCCAGATTACAAGACGAGAACAGAAAATGGTGAAGATGCAGGGGAAGTTCTGACAGAACTTGGTGTAGAGCGCTACTGCTGTCGCAGGATGTTTGTTGGTCAGGTTGAACTGATTGATGACGTAGCTCCGTTCACAGTGTATCGAAAGCCATCCTAGGATTACGGGCCCGTAGGTTAGCTTGGCCTATACTTGACGGCTGGGGGCCGTTAGACTCCGGTTCAAATCCGGACGGGCCCACTTATGGTGATAACAATCGTTGCCGAAAACAATCGTGTTATTTGCAAATCACCGTTATACTGACTTTGACCTGTAAGCGAAGGGATTGATAGGGAGTGCATATCATCGCCATATTATGAGCGGTAGCCGTGCCCGAGCAGTACCTCTAATTTTGATTATGTTATCATCAATTTTTGTGGCCTATCCACATACGGTCGAAGCAACTGTAATTTCTACCGATACACATTGGTCTGGTAACGTTTCAGTAGATGAAAATATTTTAGTTTCCTCATCAAGAACCTTGACTATTTCAGCAGGAACAAACATAACAGTCACAGGTGATTACCTAATTACAGTTGATGGAACAATTTTGATAGAAGGAACCGAATCTGAGCCAGTATATATCACAAATAACAACAATCCAGTGGGCCTGAATAGTAATACGGGGTGGTGGGATGGATTTCTAATTTCATCTAATGGTAATGTTGATGCTTCATGGGTAACTATTTCTCGAGGTAGGACAATTTTTGATGTTGGGGGATCAGCAACTCTTTCCAATGTTAGTGTAGATTATTCTTTTATTGGAATAGATGTAGGTGGTTCTTCTTCTATAACAGATATGAGTTGTTCAAATGTGGATTTCACTTGTATATCTATTCTCCAAGGGGGGAGTGCCTCTGCTAATTCAGTTACAGTTTCAGATTCTGCATATGCCGTTGAGAATGGAGGACACCTTTCTATTGATGGCCTTGAAGTATCTCATTCAGGATATGCAACTGCAATTTATTCGGGCTCTACAGGGGTAGGTCAGAATTTTGATTTAGATAACGTATCCACAGCTATAATGAGTCGCGGGACATCTTCATTCACATTCGATACGATAGAAGTTGAACAATCAGGATTATTATTAGATTCTATTAGCAGTAATGGTTTGGTAATTAGTAATTTGAATGGAGAAGAAATCGACAATTTAGTGATTGGTACAACTATTGATGATGTAACATTGGATAACTGGATAGTAAATGGCAGTGGATCTAGTGGCTGGCCTTTGATAATTGATAACTCTGGCACCTTTTCATTAGTTAATTCAAATTTCAATGGCTTTAACAATGGATTTCGAGTTACTGGAAATGGCCTAACTAATATCAATAATAGTCAAATGGTATTTTCCGGGCCTTTGTTTGATGTTAGTGGTAGTGGAATAATAAATACAATTTCAACAGACCTCACCACAACAGCACAATTTGGCCATCTATCTGGCGTCAATTCATTTTGGACAAATACAAATCTAACAGGAGGCCCATCATCAGACGGTCTTGAATTGGTTAGTGGAAAACATGTATTTGAATTTACTACATACTCTAGAACATATCTCTATTCAGATTCGACATCTTTTGGCTTAGGAGTTACATGGGCCACTGTAGAAACTAGTGGTTTAGCTCTTTCAGGTTGGTCAGATGGTATACTTTGTAGAGTTGATTGTCTAATTAGTGGTGCATCTTTAACCACTAGTTTAGGTGGTGTCGCTTCTGGTACTGGAATAAATATTGACGGGGGTTCGGTAATTCTAGAATCATTAGTAACAGGTAATTCATTGAATGGCGTTCATCTAGAAGAAGGTGATTTGCACATTAGTGATTGGGTGGGTAATGGACACGGCGATGCAACACTATTGGTAGATGCTGATTCAACAGCAATAGTTCGTAATTTTCCAGCATATTCATCTAACGACCTTTGGGATGCAGAAGGGGATGGCCATCTGATTTTTGGAAGTACAAATGCACGCATTAACACGGCATCATACGACGAATTTACAGAATCAACAATTTCTGTGTCAGATCTTTCCAGCCTTCCATTGGCTGGTGTATCTGTAGAGGCTCATGGCTTCCAAGAGTTTACAGATTCAAACGGCGATGCGATGTTGCCACTATTATCTAGTGGTAGTGAAGTTAATGCAGATGATGGAACATATGGAGTCAGTGACAACATCACCCCCCCGGGCGGTGACTTACAATTACCGGTAATTCCAAGCGTAGGGCCGTGGGTCATACCAATGGGTGTTCATGCTGTATTAATTGGGGGTAATTATACAGCTCCAGCAGGAGATAACGTAACAATATCCACAACATCATCACTCACTTTGAAGAACGCGCATTTGTCAGTACCTGGTGGCGATATAATAGTTGAAGGAAGTGGTAAATTAATCGGTAACAATGGTTCAACTGATGCAGTAGTCAGAACAACCGGTGCCAATGCTGTTGAAGGAATAGGCACCGGTCTAACAGTGATGAATGATTTCTATCATAGTTGTTCGTGGGAAGAGCATGAATGGAACGGCATCCATGTGAATGGTGATTTCTATCTTCAGCAAACCTGTAGCCTTAACTTATACTCTGGTTCGGTAGATGGCGCAATTGTACCATCTTTTGTAGGCTATTTTTCATTGAGTAATTCTGCGGAAATCCGTGTTGTAGATTTTGGAGAACCAGTTTCTGGGGCAACTGTCACAATACAAGGAAATCAAGTTTCAACAAACCAAGATGGTATTGCAATGTTTTCTGCGACATATAGAAATGTTACAGAACATACAGATTCTAGCACTGGAATTTTGCAGGTATATGTGATGCGAAATGGACACAGTCAGATTCGAAGTTGGGATCCAACATTACCAGTGAATATCGATGTGATGATGTCCACAGTAACAGGCGGTTATCTTGCTGAGTGGTTAAGA
>PBPH01000065.1 GCA_002725475.1 Methanobacteriota archaeon
CATGAGAATTTAGTGGATCGAAGCCATCACATTCCCAAGCATGAGATTCGTTCATTTCTCCAGTTTCCCTCTTACACATCCAAATCTCATAACCATCTGGAAGACCATCGCCATCGGTGTCTGCCAATCTTGGGTCAAGGAATTCACGCATTCCTGAATCAGTTAATTCTGGAGGCATTCCTGTCAGTGATTTTCTCTCAGTGAAACAGTGATCCAAATCATAAGGCCAACAATATTCTTCCAATGAATTCAACCCATCATTGTCAAAGTCGGATTCATTGTCAGACGCATTTTGATAATCCAAACCTTTGATTGTGAAAACTACATCATCCAATGTAATGTTTCTATCAACACTATACATTTGTTCATGAAGATCCGGAATTGTATCCTTGTCAGTATCTGTTACGGGGGGGCCTTCACCAGTCGTATCATCCGGATGTACCGAATCAACCTGTGAAGAAGGCCTAGTCATTGAGACAAAAGAAAGACTTCCAATCAATAGCAAAGTTATGAAGAGAACTGTCTGTTTACGGCGCATTGGCTCACCTATAGCATATGCTGCTACCACTCAACCCTACGGGTTGCCTTATGATGGTGATGGAGCATAGTTCGTACGCGTAAATCATAGGAGGGAATGAAAAACGGGTATTCTAGTGTATTTTTTCAAATTATTATAATATTTTTAGTCTGGGCCAAGTGGTTTCTTTCTGTTGCGGCTCAATCAAAAAGGTAGTAAAAAGTGTATCTTGACTTTTGTAAGAGGGTCTCATTCAAAGAGGGTACTTGTTGCGGAACAACCCGCCATGACACTATCTATCACTCATCTTGGCTCAGGGAGTAGTGGAAATGCCACATTACTATCTACTGATGAGACGAAAATTTTGATTGATTGTGGGTTTTCCGGAAGGCAAATCGAGAAGAGATTATCTCTACTTGAAATTAGCCCTGAAGATATCGATGCTATACTAATCAGCCACCACCATATTGACCATTCTAGGGGAGCAATGATTACACAGAAAAGGTGGGGGACTAAAATACAGTCAAATTTTGAGACTTGTGCAAGACTAGGCATGGATCCAGTGAATGAATGCAGAATTTTTGAACCCCTAAATAGGATTGAATTTGGAAGCGATTTGAGCATACTACCAATCTCTGTAAATCACGATGGCGCAGATAATGTCGGTTTTATCGCTAGCCACGGTGGTGAGCGTGCTGCAATCGTCACTGATTTGGGCTCTTGGAACGATGAATTGGTGCGCCATATGTCTGAATGCGTCCATATCTCATTGGAAGCAAATTATGATACCAAAAAGCTGTGGAATGGACCATATCCTGATAATTTGAAACAGCGCATATCGGGGCGCGGGGGACATTTGTCAAATAGACAGACTGCAGAATTGTTAGCTAACGTGACAAATAAAAAAACTCGTAGCATAGTTCTTTGCCATCTTTCTGAACAAAACAACGCCCCACACATCGCAGAAAGTGAGGTGCTTTTGGAAATCGATGAAGTGTTTGATGGGGATATCTCAATTAGCAAAAAGGATGGCCCTGAATTTTCACATTATCTAGGGCAGTCCGAACCTGAAAAATTGGTGAAAATAAATTGAACGGCCTTGGATATGCATTGAAATGTATGTTTTCGGTATATTTTGACTACCACCAACTATCGCCTTCGGCGATGCCCCTCGCAGATAACCCATAAGAACGGGGGGTGGTAGTCACCTATGTGCGGCGGAGCATTAGCCAGAGAGAAGATGCGGTCAGCGAGATTCTCGGTGTAACCATGTTACTCGCAATGGTCGTCATGGTAATTGGGGGTGTTTTCGTTCTACTCGGGCCTTTTCTAGAAGATATTGGAGATAATCGAGAATGGTCCGCGGGGTCAGTAGCTGCAACACAACTTAATGACAGAATTCTCATTGCTGCACAGTCTCCAGAAGGGACCGGACTTGTTCAGCAAAACGTCCAATTATCACGTTCAATGACCCCCTTGAGAGACGTTGAAACTTGGACAATTCAGGCAGACATTGGAGGAAGTGATCGAACGATTGTATCACTTGAGGGTAGCCTTGTAACTGTTTCAAGCCTAAACAGAACTGCAAGTATAGTGAAAATTACAGATGAAAATAGCACACAATCATTCAGTTTAGAAAATGGTTCTGGAAACATCACTATAGACGGATACCTAATTGGAAACGTAGTTATTGAAATTGAAGACATCCACGGCACAATTTCGCATCGCTTTGTACAAGTTTCATTGGATGGAATTAGACTGAATAATGAATTGAGTAAAGGTAATTTTGAAGTAGATCTCATCAATAGTGGTAGAATTGAAACCCTACCTGGCAATTCAATCGATGTCAAACAATTTCCTCGTCTTCGTAATGATATATTGCTCGATGGCTCTTCTAGAGTAACTATGATTTTACTAGACCTCGAGATTTCAGCATCGGCAAGCAGACAAATGACAAATGTGCATATTGATTCAAATGGGCAAGTCAGTCTTTTCAATCAACAAGCAAGAAATTTAATTCTTGAATTTGATATCGCTGGAGATCCGAGCATCGCACCTCAATACATGCATCACTGGACTGGCGATTACGAACTATTTCTAGCCGGGGGGACTCTAGATGATTACCATGACTTCGGACCATATGGGAGATTATCAGGACTAGATGGAATTACTCTCTACCCCAGCAATATCCCATTTGAATTTGTTGTCACTCTCCAATCAGTGGAGGTATACTGATGCGAAGAAGATTTGATGACGAGGCAGTCTCCGCCGCAATTGCAACAGTACTACTATTCGCAGGAGTTTTGGCAATTATTTCAGGAATGATGGTGACAATAACGCCGGTTATCAATGAAAAACATGGTTCGGTTGAAAGACAGGCCATGGCGGGACAAATGTCTGACTTAGCCGCTGAAACTGTGCGTATTTCTGAAACTGGCCTACCTGGAGATTCAGCAACACTACCTTTGCGCCCACATAGTGGTGATCTAGGTTGGAATTTCGAACGTGGTGGTACATGGTACTCAGTTTCATTCGTGGAAGGGGGCAGTCTTCGCCTAGATGATCTACTTGATTTGGACGATTCTGTACGTTTTAGATACCCTACTGGTGAAGTTTCTTCAATATGCTTCTCTGATTTGAGAGCCAGTAATGAAGCATTATGGAATTATAGAATTCCTTCACTAAATGGGACTATTCTTGCAACCCCCATTACTACCCTCCAACAACCTTTAGACGCCACAACAGTAACTCATTTACATGGCGATGGAACTGAAACTGAAATTAGCCTGCGTCCAGGTGAGACACTGACTGCATCCGTAAGTAGTGAAAACTGGATTAAATCAGATGGACCGCTTAAAGTTCTCTTCACACGCGGAGAAGGGGGCGCCACAGTTATCAGCCCTGATTTATCTAATCCCAATGACGGATTAGGACGTTCTTGGACAATCCCATTACCAACAGGAAGTGTGAGTTTATACCTAGTAAGTAATGATTTGACGCGTGTGAATTGGGTTTCATCATCATCTTCAGGAGATGAATCTAGCATTGGGAGCCCATCAACATGGAGCACAAATTTAGTAGCAGAACCGGGAGAGGTGATGCAAATCCACTCAAGCGCACCTGCTAGGTTGTTGATGGTGTGGGGGGATGATACAGGTTCCACAATTTGGCCGGATGATAATGGCAGAGGGGTTGGTATTTCATACACATTACCGGCTGCTGAAGGAAGTATCCTAGTAGAAAACGCTGCCATGAATTCTGTTGCAATAGAAATTGATGGCCTTTACAATACCGTACCATCACAAGGCTCAACAAGGATTTCATGGACTGGTGCTAATCATATCTCGGCTACGGGCCCAGTAACAATCCATTGGCTCCCTGAAGACATCGGCGGAACCTACCGCACTGGCTCAATAGAGATGATACCTGCTACTGATAGTGGTATGTCAAGTGGATTACAGCATTCCTTCTCTACACCAACATCCCCAGGCGAGGAAAAGCTAATCATTCAACCCGCTAGTCCAGAGACTTCTTTGACATTATTAGCGGACCTAGGAGTAAATGAAACACCCCATATTGTTTTCAACGACACAATATTTAGCCATGTAACTACATTATCTCCAACATCTTCTAATTTAGTAAGAACTAATGTGAATTCCAGTGATTTCATCAACGATGCACCATTTAGAATAATTTCTTCAGCAGGAAGCGATGGAATGATGGAAGTCAATCATGATGGACATGAAAGATGCTTGCCAGTGGGACATCGCGCTTCGGGTTGGATTGAATTAACACTACCATGGAGCGACTTGTCCCAACAATCTAGTAGCCGTGTAAAGGATGCATGGAATGATGGAACCCACCCCTTAGGGATAGGGATACAGGCATTTGGACCCAATAACGGAGATCCTTACCATACATTAGCATCGGCATGGGGAGCACACCTTCCGAGATTGAATTATGTGTTCAAGAGTTCCATTACAGGAATGGAAATTGGATATAGGGGTGGTTTTGTAGGCACAAATCATCCAGAATTCCAACCAGATGTCCTCACCTTGCCACCTGCTAGAGAAGGACCTGGTCCAAGACTTGCAGTTACAATTCCCTTAACAATGCCCGATTACAGTTCGTCCCTAGGCAACAGTGAAGTTGATTTGACTGTAATTTTGAATCAGAGGGAACAACTCGTTTCTGTAATGGGTTACGAAATCCGCAGAGGATGGGATGGACCCTATGGTGCAGCAATTGCTGCAGAATCATCACAGGAATTATCATTTTCATCTGATTGGCTAACCTTCCCTGGTCAAATTGAAATGTTAGATGACTATGTTGGATGGGTCCAATTGACCCATACTAGTTCTGAAGCAATCTATCACGCATCTGGAGAACCTGTGCTTTTCAATCTTCAATTAAGCCAATTGACAATTTCAACAGAGGTGGTCGGCTGAGAAGAGAACATGGGCTTGCTGGCGACACTTGGGCGGCAGCGACTGAAATTGGTTATGTTCTTACATTTCTCCTAGGGCTTTCATTCATGTCCTTCTTCAGTGTCTGGACTTGGGAAATGCAGGATGCAAGGGGTGATGTGTGGTTGGAACAAGCAATGGAAGAGAACCTGGATTCTGTTGCGGCAGCAATAGAAAGGGCTGATGTAGCTAGTAGGCTTGATGGAAATGCAACATATGCAGAGCCCGTCGATTTGCTTCTATCAAATGCTGTAAATCTAAAATTCAGAATGTTGCTAACTGATAGTGGTTTGATAATGCAAGATTATAGTTCAAACATGAAGGCGACTAGAGACATATCTTCTACAGGTAATACCCACCACCACGGGGAGGTCGAATTAGCAGGGATTGAACAAATTTGGGTAGTTTTACAAGATAATACAATCACTATAACTACCAATCAACCGGGTTTTTAGCCCATCAATGCCCTATGTACCTTAGACTGAATATCCCTCATCCTATCATTCGCACCTAGTTCTCTAAATACAGTTAGAGAACGTTGAAGATACTCCATCCTACGGCTTTTATCTGGTGCAG
>PBPH01000066.1 GCA_002725475.1 Methanobacteriota archaeon
CCATGGCATCTAATAGCATCAATCCTGCCCCACTAGCTCCAACCCATACTCCAAGTTTTCGCCCCATTATCAACAATGCACCACCAGCAAGCAAAGCAAGGGTTGCCAATGATTCTATTATTCCTAAAGTAGTATAATAGCCAGCTTTTTGTAAATCTCCAAAATAATCAACTACCTCGCCATTTGTCAAATTCGCACCCTGAAGGTTCAAACTATCTGTTATGGCTGTTGCTTCTTCTTCAGTAATAGTTCCGGTAGTCAAATTACCAAAAGCAAAACTGCCAACTATTAATGCGCCAATAATTAATAAAATTCCAATTGTAATTGGGATGCCCTTATTCGGTTTAATTGGAATCTCCGGCATTACAGGTTCATCAGAAAGAACATCATCGGATAGCCCGCTGTCCATATTTTTCCCAACACCCACTATGCCTTCAATCCTCTCTATAAACGTGCGAAAAATTAGATTTTAGAACAGACTTTTAGCAACTAAAAATTGGCAAACATGAATCACCGTAACACATGCTCCAAAAGCTGATACGAGAAAATCATCATGTGTTTTCCCACGCCACATGCATAAAAAAGCACCTAACAAAGCAAGAAAATCTGTGCCTGGGCTTGCAAGCCATGCACAATTTGCGTCAGCGGGTAATGTTGATTCACTATAAAACCAAAAAACGAAGGCGAACAAACCTCCCATAATTATCCCTTGATACCATCCATTCAATCTTGCAATCCATTCTTGCTCTAGGAAACTTGTTCCTTCCATGGCTCTAATGAAAACCAATAAAGGATATTAGTTTCACTACTATATCATGTGAATTGGCGGACCCACCGCGATTCGAACACGGGTTTGAGGCTCCGCAAGCCCCAGTGATATCCAGGCTACACTATGGGTCCAGAGTCCCTTCGACCTAACCAACCGCTATAATTCCGCCGGAATTTGCTTCCGGCCACCAATAGGAGAGGGGGGTGAGATGACCGGAAGCGGGAGAGAAAATTCAAGGTAAAGCGTAAACTCTTTTTCCTGTAGAACTATCTTGGTTCCAAAGAATCTCTTTACAGTATCTAGGGATGAAAAAACCAACTTTCCTCGGAGTTAATCCATGATTTTTCATTCTGCGATCGTTTGCAAGGGCTGCAACTATTTCGCCAGCAGTACAATTCGGATTATTACTTACATAATCGAGTATCTCGGACTTCAATCTCATACGCCTAGCTTGCTTCTGACTACCTACATTTCTTTGCATCAGTTACCTTGTGTCTCCCGACCTCTATGAATGAACAGTGGGATGTCCCGGGGATATCCCATCAAAGTAATGGTACTACTGTCTTCCAATTTGGAGTTGCAAGTTTCTTGCCTTTCCCATCTTTTGGATTCGGATTCATATGATTTAATTGGCCGTGCATGCCACCAACTTCAAACTTGATGCGCAATTCTACAAATCGATCTCGCTCTGCCGCCTCTAATATTTCTTCATCTAACTCAACACTTGCAAATTCATCTGCATATCCTTCATTGGTAATTCTAATCATATTTCCATCTAAATGAACACGCGGTTGAAACTGGTAATCGTCTGGATTATCCATCCAAACTTTGAGTTCTATAGTTACCTTGTCTTTTAGACCAATTTTAGCGATGTCCATTGATGATACCATGGTTACCGGTATGGGCCAACACCCTTAGGTGTTAGAAAGTTCGCATTCAAGTTTCAGGAGAAAACTTCTGAAATTCGAGGGATTAATATCACAAATTCTATCTCTAATAGCCAATCATTTCCTTTGTCAGGATCAATATCATCTAATTCATCTATTGGAACATCTGGGTCTGATTGATCCGCGGTAATTTGCCATGTCCAATTACCAATACCAAACCTTGCAGAGGGGTCGTCCATTAGGAATACGAGTAAATCATCTGCATAATCTGCTTCGAATGTCTTTGAATCAGATGGTATTGGATTCATCCCGTCTCTTTCAATAAAAGCAGTAGGGGATTTTGTTATGTTCTCTTGTCTTGTAGGAGATTCTTCAGTCCAACCGCTTGAAGGAACCGCTAAACGTAAAGTGAAATTATCCTGTGGAGGTAATATATCATTGTTCAAAGTTAATGTCGCATTTACCTCCATTAGGCGAGCTGACAGGCCAGGTACATGTGAAAAAGACCATGACTCGCCCTGTTCCAAATAACCATTCCAATCCTCGGTTACTCTCTGCTGTTCCCAGGTAACCTGCCACATACGGGTGCTGACATTGATTAGAAAGGCTTCAGATGATGTGGCCCCTCTATCATCTGTAATTGATACTGCACCCTCAAATTGTCCAGATTCATTCATTATTATTGTCATAGAAGAAAGGGTAGAGTCAACATCATTTCTTGAATCTCCATCATTATCAGAATCGACATTATAATTCAAATCCCAAGCCCAAGAAAGAACCCCTCCTTCAGGGTCTTGAGATCCTGATGCATCCAAAGTTATTGATTCACCGACTTTAGCCAATGGTAATGCTAGAAGAGAAACTACAGGGAATGCATTCACATTAATCGTCCATGAACTTTCATCAGTACCGCCTTGGTCATTTGATACCTCAACTGTGACCTGATAGGAACCTGGCTCGGTATAGACATGATTAGTCAATCCTTGAGATGTTGTGGTTGTTGAACCATCCCCAAAATCCCATGAATATTGAACAATTACTGTTGCATCGGGCGTTGTAGATTCACGGGCATCAAAATTAATTGATTCACCAGTGTTTATTTGGTCTACATCAACTGTTAGAGATGATGTTGGTTCTGGGGGGCCAATTGGATTAGTGCATCCTGACAATAATAATGAGGATATCAATAGAATTGACAAGATGCGCGGGCGCATGGATAACCCGCTGCTCGCACCCTTCATGTCACCACCAGCGAAAACCATTGTTTAACAGGATGACGCATTAATGTCAGCACACAACATAATAATTGCACATTTACTTGGTTTCCCATTCAATGTCATCGTCCATTACAGGAACATCCACCTGCTCATAACCACTCATTTCATCATTAGTAGAACTTGCTTTAACTAGGTGCTGATCTGCAGTTGAGGGGTCGATATCATCCCCTTCATCCATACTATAATGATCCACTAAAGGTGTTTCAACCAACAAATCATCTGCTTCTGCCTCTTTAACGTGAAAGTCAACTGGTACTTCCGATGGATCCTCATCTAACTTCTGTAATGTATCATCTTCCAATTCAGAAAATACATCACTCAAAGTTTCGTCCTTCTTCTTTTCATAATCCTCAGCCAATTGATTTGAGACCTCTTCTTCAATTTCCTCGAAAGTCTTCTTCCTATCTGGTTGTGGGGTGGGGCGAGAGAAGAGACGCCGGAACCAACTCATGGCTCCCTGAAATACTCATTAGAAATAGGCTTCACCCATAACTGATTTAGTTACACAAGTTCAAACGGGGCCACCTCTACCGTGAAATCAATGGCACATGATCCGCTTGCTGGATGCCGCGTTGTTGGGTTCGATTTAGAAACTACTGGGCTTCAAATTAAAAGTGATAGAATCATTCAATTCGCAGTAGTAGGCAGTGATATTGATGGTTCTAATATTAATTTTGAATCGATGGTAAATCCTCAACGTGATATCCCTGCTGACTCAACTAGAGTACATGGAATACATGATTCAGATGTCAAAGATTTGGATACTTTTGAACATCACATTGATGATTTGGATGAATTATTTTCTGATGCTGTAGTCGTTGGTCATAATGTAATAAAATTTGATTGGCCCTTCATTAGTAATGAGTATCTAAGATTTGGAAAAATAGTACCCAAACCAAAAGCAATTATTGATACACTAATTGTTGCAAGAAAATTGAATTTACCTAGGCCACATGGACTTGGCCACCTTTGCAAAAAGTATGGGGTAGCTCTTGAAAATGCACATGATGCTGGTGCTGATGCTGCTGCATCTCTTCTTTTACTTTGGAAAATTATGGAATCTGAACCAAAACCATTCAGAAGACCACTGGAAGATTTACAAACGTGGCTTTCAAGTGCAGAATTAGATGATAATGATAATCTTGGGCGAGGATATGATGACCTTGAACCGTTCGATAGCGATGGAAAAATACGCATTTCTGATGATGATTTGATCATTATCTTTGGCCGGCATCGCGGCACCTCATTGCAACAACTAAGAAAAAACGATGAAAGTTATCTAAATTGGTTACTATCAGCCAATGGCCCATTCCAAGAAGATGATAGAGTAAGAATCCGAAAACATCTGGATATGTGAATCAATAATCACGAGTTGAGCGAAGTAAAGGATTCCAAGGTAAAACATCACACCAATCGCCCATTTTCCAAGTTTTGCTACCCACATTTACACTTCCAAAGAAATATAATTCATTTTCATAATCAGGCGCATAATCATTCAATTTTCTTATATTTTCCAGTGCATAACCTGCAAAAACAACTCCATGCCTTTGGCCAGTTGGGCCCATTTTCCCATTGTCATCTTCAGGTCCCATTATCTCAACAAGTCCAACAGAACAATCATCATCAAGATTGATTATTTTAACAACATAGTCGCGGAAGGTTCCGTAAGATTCCATTTTCCCACTAGCTCTAGCTACAGGCCATGCTGGACACCAAGCCTTCCATTCACAAAAACCACATGCCTCACTACTTGGAGTCGCTTCAAACGGCTCTGGAGTTAAGCGGCTAGCTTCCCAAGCCTCCATTGCATCTGCAATTACATTTGGGCCTTCAGCAACATATACTGATGAGTTCTTTGTATACCATCCTTCAGACGTGATTTTAGGGTGATTGGGATTATTTGCCATCACTAAATCACGGTATAGTCTTAGTTGGCGACTGACTGTTTCGTATATTTCACCATCAGGAGGCCTCCCTGTTTTTAGATCTGCAACTATCCAACCCACTGTATTACCTTCTTCATCACGGTCTGCGATTAGTAAATCTAGCCGACCCATCAACCTCCCACAGGATGAACGTAGAGTTCCTTCTGCTGCAAGAACCATTTCTTGGATATCTTTCCATTGGGCAACTGAGATTGACGATAGCGATACTTGTTTGTATCCCGCTTTTTTGAATAAAATATTAAGAGCACCTATGAGTTGTTTTTGGGCGCCTGCAAATTCCTCTTCTTTCCACTTAGGGTGTCGAGGAGTTTTGAAAAATTTCTCTCTTTCATCATTCCATTGTCTTGTTAAAATTGATTTCGCTGTGGTTGGAAGCCAACCTGTTTCTTCATCGGACTTACCAGTCAGGTCAAGATTGCACAAATCCTCAACAGAATCGTGAACTGCTGTACCCAAAGATGCTGCCATTCCAGCCTTACGTGGTAGGCGTTGGCGGGAAAGCCAAAATTTTCTAGGACAAGCCTCAAAATTATTCCAAGATGAAGGCGATAAAGAATGTGTTCTTTGAGCGCCTGCCAAATAAATTCACCCCTGCCATTCGGCTACTACTGACAACTGCAAAGAGCCCCAACCATTAATGCCATCGGCTGTAACCGGAAATCATGGATGGAGAACCGCTGGTTAAGTTTGATGAAAGCATCGATACTGAAGGGGCATTAGTTGTTTCCTGTTTCCCCACTGTAAGTATGGTTTCAAATATTGTAGCTCACTATCTAGTTGAGCATCTAGATTTACAATTTGTTGGTGGAGTTCGTGATTCAAGGCTACCAGCAGTGTGTCTAGTGCAAGATGGAGAACCAATGCCGCCAATAAGGTTCTATGCGGGTGAGCCAAAATGCAATGTTGATGGTTGTGACAAATTAATTGTTGTTCTATCCGATATTCAAGTACATGGAAGGTTGGCTTTGCCTTTAACTGAAGCTTTGTTTGAATGGAGTAAAAATGCAAAAATTGGAATGGGAATTTTGATTGATGCGTTCGCTCATGGAGTTGAGTCACCTCACGAATTGATTGATGATGACGATAGTGATGAAACTCTTCTTGGAATTGGGGCTATTGACTCTAATAGGAAAAGATTGACCGAAATGGGAATACCACTACTCAAGCATGGTGTTGTAGGTGGGATGACTGGCGTGATGATGGGTGAAGGAAGAAGAAGAGGGATTGATTTGTGCGCAATTTTAGCTGAAGCAAACCCTGCATTTCCTGATGCTCGCGCTGCAGCAAGAATAATTGAAAAACTCGATATGTTGTTCCCTGCCATTCAGCTTGACCCCGACCCACTACTGGAAGAGGCCGCAAGAATTGAGGAACAAATCAAAGCGATGCTAAGTCATCAACTCTCTGCAAGTGAAGAGATGGGTGAAGATGGTGGCCCTTCTGCAATGTTGTATGGGTGAAGTAAATTCAATAATCACCCAATGATGTTTGACGATTTTCTGGCTTCTTTTTAATGGGTGAATTTGCCTCTTCTTTGTTTTCAATCATTTCTAGTAAATCTGATTCGCTAATTACTTGGACATCTAATCTATTTGCTTTCTCAAGTTTAGAACCAGCGTTTTCCCCCGCCAATAAATAATCAAGTTTCCCAGATACAGAGGTTGTAGTTTTTCCACCTGCTGCCTTAATTTGTAATTCAATCTCTTTGCGTGGCCTACTCAGCGTGCCTGTCAAACAGAATGTGATTCCAATTAGGGCACCTGTCGCTTCTTTCATTTGGACATTTGTTATTGTTAGCACTTCATTCAAATTCAAAACCAATTCTTCACGTTCTGCAAGACCATTGAGTAATTGTTCAGCAACTGTTGCCCCTACTCCTTCAATCTCAATCAAACTCGAAATTGCAATGTTGTATTTCTTGGGCTTACCATTTTCATCTAAACCCACTTCATCATTTCTAGATGAAACTAATTTCATTAATTCAGCAAGGGAGCCTACCTTTTGGGCAATTGATTCTGCTAATTCTGGCCCTATACCTGGCAAACCCAAAGCGGAAAGAAATAGTGTTAGGTTCATTTCCTTAGTCGATTCAATTTCAGTCAATACATTATTTGCTGACTTTTCAGCCATTCTATCTAGAGTAAGTAAATTATCAAATGAGAGATTGTATAAATCTGAAATTGATGTTACCAATCCTGATTCAGATAATTGTTCGGCCAACTTAACTCCAATACCGTCCATCTCAAGCGCCCTGCACCAATAAGTTAGAGAACGAATATGGCGAGCACCACATGATAGATTTGGACACTTGAGAAATGCCCCCTCTATTATCAGATCTTGTTCGCAGCGGGGACAATTACTACGAATTTGAATATCTGATAATTCTGGCAATACTCCCTTGAAAACTTCACCGTCGGCGTGTTTTCTTCCGACCAAATCTGCATTACTAGCGGGACCCAAACTCTCAGTAACCTTTGGAATTACATCTCCACGCCTAACAACACGAACTTTGTCTCCGATCTTTATTCCTAGCCTCTCCACTTCCCCAGCATTATGTAACGTGGTTTTCTCAACTGTAACACCAGACACTACTACAGGTGCTACTAAAGCCACGGGGGTTACAACACCAGTGCGACCAGTTTGCCATTTGACATCCATCAAAACTGTTGTAGCCTCGTCGGGAGGGAATTTCCAGGCTAATGCCCACCGGGGATGATGAGCTGTCATCCCAAGCAACTTCCTTTTCTCAAAATTATCAAGTTTGAAAACAATACCATCTATTTCCCAATCAAAATTGTCTCTATTCTGAACATATTCCCTAGTTAAAGCGATTAGAGCGGCACTTGTCTCATCATCAGTTTCACCTTCAACAACTGTATTTCCAGCAACTGAAACACCTTGATTAGCCAACCAATCAGTTGCTTCGGAATCTGATTCCATGAAATCTGGCTTTGGAGAATCTGGGTGACGGTATTGAGAACTAACAAATCTCACATCATATGCATAGAATTCAAGATGTTCAGCTTTTGCTTTCCCCTTTTCAATATGCTTCTGCCTGAGAGCTCCTGCTGCTAAATTTCTGGGGTTTGGGGCAATTTCTGCATAATATTCATTGAAAGTTGCAAGAGGCATTATTACTTCTCCTCGAATGTGGCAATCCCCGCCCCATTGCAACTCAAATGGGATATTAGAAATCCTGCGGGCATTTGCAGTAACGTCCTCGCCACGTTCCCCACTACCCCTGGTTGCAGCTCGGACAAGTTTGCCACGACGATATTCAAGTGACAATGCGCTACCATCTAATTTTGGTTGAGCAATAAATCGCCGCCCATGGGCTGTTGTCTCAGACACGAAATGTTGAATCTCTGAATCACTAATTGCCTTGTCAAGACTTCTCATGGGAAACATATGATCCACCTTAACAGAACCTGGAGAGACATCTGAACCTACGCGATTTAATTGTGGGTGATCTGGATCTAATCTTTTTAATTCGTCCCACAATTCGTCAAATTCAGCATCAGAAATCTCTGGTTTTGCTTCATTATAGTAAAGATGAGAATGATGAACTATCATTGCCGCCAATTCTTCTATCCGAGGTGCCTCGGAGTTGTTATCGGCCTCGCGTGCGCCCATCGCGTAGCGATGGGCGGCATCCTTGAAAAGGTCACGGTTTAGACTACTAGATGGAGTGATTATTCTTCAGAATCTGTTGCAAAGAGATGCCAATCATCAGTTTGCAGGGCCTCAATTCTAGCAGCCACTTGTTCTAAATCAACCAAGGAACCACCCACCGGTAAAGGAGCAAAAATCCACCATCCTTTACGCTGTAAGACAATTCTGTTACCCCCGCTCCAACCATTCCATTGTAAAGATTCGAAACTAATCTCAAATCCATCAGCAAATAAGTGGGTCCTGCTAATTGCATATCTCTTTGGCAACATCAACCAAACACAATGTAACAGAAGTAAGATATCAAAGATCACAACAGCAATCTCTGGAGTAGAACTACTATCTACAAATGGCCAAGGTAAAGCCATCATAATTCCTAGAGTGATTAAAGATGTCCCATTTCTCATCACCTCCCTAGTTGAGTCCGTTTCCCACGCATAACCACCAGAATTTAGGGGGCCAAGAGATGTTATTTCCTCACGGGTACGGAGTAATCTATAACCGTCATAGATTACAATTGCACCTACTAAACAAACAACCCCCCAAGCCACAGCGGTGGGTTGATCAATAGTCAGAAAAACACCTCAAGAGAATTCTTCGCCACCAAATTCATTTCGTGACCCGCGAAGGAAAATGAAAACAATCACTACAACTAGTAATACAATAGGCAGTATGATTGATGGAGAAAGAAAACCTAAATTGCTATCATCACCATCTAGCCCAGAAATTGCTGGGTCAAGTGGATTTGGATCTACATTGTCAAGAACACCATCATTATCATCATCATCATCTTCAATTAATTGTGTCTCACAATCTGGAATTAGAGAATTAGGCAATCCATCCATATCAAAATCTGAATGGGCGCAAGGATCATTTGGATAGATATCTCTATCGTCTGGAATCATATCATTATCATCATCATCATCGTAAACATCTGGGCCACAAGCACGGTTTTCTTCAAGGTCATACCAAGCATTTGGGCCGCTGATTACACAAGTCTCAATGTAATCATTGTCTGCATCATTAAGAATCACATTGATAGTAACCATGTCCTCTGCACTGCTACCCCAAGAATCAGTGACTTTTACCGTAACAATGTAAACTCCAACGGGGCCTATGTTATCGACTACGCCATTACTTCCAGTGAATATTTCATTTCCTGGTGCATTTTCTCCTTGTGCTCGCAAATACCACACATAAGACAGGTCGTTGATTAATGAATCTGGATCTTGTCCTACAGCATTGAATTCTGTTGATTCACCTTCTTGAACTTCTATACCCTGTTCTGGTAGAGTGATATTCACAAATGGTGCTTGATTTTTTATTAGTTGAGAAGTAATGTTTCTGGAGGAAAATTGTGTGGGGACAAAAGAGCCTTCGCCCTCCATATAAGAAGGTGCATTAGCTCTCCAAATTGCGCTGGATACCGCAGAAGAGCCGAGTTCTGTCCAACTATGGTAAATGAACGGAATACTCGCACTCCCTTGAGTTGTATCGGCATTAATCGTTTGCTCTGAGATTACATCTCCAAATGATGGGATTGTTACTTCAACAATAGCCTGAGTAAGAACTGAAGAACCCTCGCCAAGAACTGTGATATCCCATACTGAGCCTAAAACCAGAGAAGCAGCTCCTGACACATTAATTTGTGAGGAGTCAAAAGAAATTGGGTCCCATATTTCTGCAGTTACTGCCTTGCTACCAAATAATTCAATCGCTCCTTCAATTGTCTCACCATATGAAATAAATGCAAGTCTTTCTGAAGCATATGCAACTGATGCATGATGGTGGTTACCTGTAAAAATAGGATGGGGCATTTCATCGTCTCCTTCCTCACCCACCAAATGAATTGAATTTTCATAATCATCAAAATCACAATCCTGTATATGAGATGTTTCTGAGCGGGCCCCAATTATATCGATAGCCACTCCATTTCCATCACCGATAAAATCTACCGAATTAATAGATAATGAACTATGATCAACAATAATCCCTGGCGAGCCATGAATTACACTATTAGAAATTATGAACATGTCAGACCACTCAACAGAAATTGCTGGTGAATTATCGCCGCCTGAAAGTTCGGCGCCTAAAATTTCGAGGTTAGATTCGACCATCTCGATATGAAGTGCAGGACCACCCCCATTATGTTCAGTTCCTATAATATCAGTTACAGTACCACTCGCACCACGAAGATGCAATCCTTGCTCGTTACCTGCACCAA
>PBPH01000067.1 GCA_002725475.1 Methanobacteriota archaeon
CCGTAACGCATCATCGAGTGTTTCAACCAAAGGTTCTCCACCCAGATTAAAGGAAGTATTAAAGATGATAGGGCAACCAGTTCGTTCAAAGAATTCCGTGATGATTTCATGGTAGATTTTGTTTTCTTCTGGAGTAACTGTTTGAACCCTACATGTACCATCAACATGAATGATAGCAGGAATCTTTTCTTCAATACCTTCTTGACACTCAACAGCATACATCATATGTGGAGTCTCTTCTAGACCACGAAGATCAAACCATTCATGTACATGATCCTTAAGAATAGAACCTGCAAATGGTCTGAAGTATTCTCTTCTCTTTACTTTATTAACAATATCTTTTCCGTTAGGATCTGTTGGATCATATAGAATAGATCTATTACCAAGTGCTCTTGGTCCTGCCTCAGATCTACCTTGGAATAGTGCAACGATGTTCTTATCAGTGATAAGATCTATAACATCTTTATGAATAGCACCTTGAACTGTAGCACCATACTTGTCAGCAGTCTCCTGAATCTCCTCTAGAGTATAATCATACTTAGGTCCGAGATATAATGTACTACGATCTACAACAGTATTATCATTAGTAACCTTATAATAATGATACAATGCAGCACCAACCGATGTACCTGCATCACTAGATATAGGTTCTACATATAGATTAATACCTTCATCTTTTAACTGTTCTCTATAATAATAATTAGCAACACAATTCAATCCATACCCACCAGATACAACTACATTTGGATTATTTGTAGACTTAACAGCAGTACGAATTAAATGCAATACTGCATCTTGAGATTCTTTTTGCACAGCATATGCCATATCTCTACGGTTCTGCAACCTAGAATAATCACTGCGTTCTATATCTTCAGGAGTACGAAGTTCATCACATAAACTCTCATCTACAATAGAAGAGTTTGGATAGAATGGTATGAATAAATCTTTATTCACTGGATGATAATCACCAGTTGCATACTCAGAAAAAATAGGAGGAATATTATCGTTAGGTTTACCATAAGGAGAAAGACCCATCGTCTTCCCTGCTTCAATAGCATCCCATCCACAATACTGTGTCACTGCTTCATATGATTTCACAATACCTGTAGTACCATCTAATATTAAATAAGATCCATTGTCATCATCTCGATCCCACTCAGGAACATGCTTTGGATCAACCATCTTAACAGATGCTCCATTACTACCACAGTGTTTATAAAGACCTTTAATACCACCATTCTTAGGATAATCACAACCATATATACTCTCAACCTCATAATATCTCATAGGATTATTTTCAAAATTAAAATCCAAGAAAGATCCTGCACCATCTACTATAACTGCAGTTGCTGATTCAAATCCAGACTTATAAAAAGCACATGCAGCATGAAGTTTATGATGTATCAATCCATAATCTATAATTTGTGGATGAGGATCTGGTTGATTTTGAATCAATCCTAACTTTCTTGCTAGACTATGATAAACATTTTCACCAGTATATTCCATCCGTCCAACACCAGGTTCAGTAACCAACTGAGTATGAGCAAGAACAAGATAATCTAACTTATCTGTATACTCTTTAACCTTAAGTAAAGAAAGTAAGGGTGCTCCATCATACTTACCACGAGTTAATCTCTCTTCTTCAATATGAAATACAATTTCATTATCTTTCATTAAACATACACTACCGTTATGTCCACGGCTAATTGCTGCTATCCACATTGTCATGATCCAAACCCCTTACTAGTATTGTTGTCACAACATGATTGTTGTTGTGTATTTGGTACACCTTGACCTTTATAATCTCTAGGTTTACCTAAACCCTTTCTACAACTTGTAATTACTTTCTTCACATCCTCGTCTGTCATCTCCATACATTCATCGTTCATCATATCGTGATAGTCTTCCTGTGTCAACCTGATAGCAGAATATGTTCTCTTATTCTCACCAAGATCAATAATATCAAATTTAGGATCCTTTGGATAAGATATATTAATAGGATATGTAGAACCAATAACAGCAGTAACAGTAGTATCAAGAGACTTAGCCATGTGTTGACCAACACTATCACATCCTAAGAAATGATCTGCTTGTCCAATAATCCCTGCCCATACACGAATGTCTGCTTGAGGCCAAGCAACAGGAATAGCATCCTTCTTATCAGTAGGTTCAATGGGGAACTGAAATTCACACATTACTATAACACCATAATCTTTTTTAAGATTATTAATAATGTCTACAATATATGACTGATGAAAACTTCTAGAAGATTGATCTATTATAAAATCCCCCTGCACCATTGCTCCTCTACCAAATGGTTGAATAACAATAACTTTATCCTTACCACTCTTTGCTCTAACTTCCTCTACAGTATTGATAGCAGTAATTGCTTCTGTCTTTGACAATTTAATAGTTGGAGTAGGAAGTTCTCTAGGTTCTTCCAACCCATTAATCTCAATATCATATGCTTGAGCAATACTACACTTCTGATTATAGTAATGCCACACCCTATATGGTTCAGGAGTAACACAGTCACGCATCTTAAGTTTGTCCTCAAACAAACCTTTATGCCAACTATCATAAGAATACTTATGTAAAATAGGATGACCTTTAAAGAAATTCATCCCACCTTCAGCGACTATAACAAAGTCATCATGACTCTCTGCATATTTTTCAAGTGCAGGGATGGAAGCAATGACTCTACCTGCTCCACCATTAATAAAAAATGCTTTTGATCTCATACTATTTACAACGGTAGTTTATATAGTCATGGTTTTATGGTGTAATTATACACCATTTTGTACCATTATTCAACCCTACATGAATAGAATCTGATTCATACGATTATACCCTTGAGTATACTGACCCTCTACATACCAAGATTGTGAATGGAATACATCTGTTTCATACATGAGACATCTATTATACTTCATTTCAATATCAACTTCAACTTTAAAATTTTTCTTTGCCCACTCTTGAAGTTCCTTAAGAGGTAAATGTAAAGGTAACATTGGCATATCACAACCACAATAACCCTCATAAGAATAGAAACTAGTACCACCTTGACATTCCTCTGGAGTATTTAAATATATCACAGATGCATGTGTGTTTTGATATGGTGGACAAGAATCTTGATGAGGAATGCAATCATGCAACGCTAACTGTGGTCCATCAGTAACATTACACATAAATTCTTGATCACCCCAGTTCCAATTCCAAAGATGTTCTGGTACTTGTCTTCTAGATTTCCAAAGATGTTTTTGATCTCTCCAATGAGCAAACTGAGGT
The DNA here is from genome assembly GCA_002725475.1 of Methanobacteriota archaeon. Classification (GTDB taxonomy): domain Archaea; phylum Thermoplasmatota; class Poseidoniia; order Poseidoniales; family Thalassarchaeaceae; genus MGIIb-Q1. The sequence continues at coordinate 3,289 of PBPH01000067.1, forward strand.
TCTAATTTCCTACGAACTCTTGGATCATTCTCCCACACCCTTGCACCAGGAAATTTAGCAATCAAATCAGGATGGGTTTCTGCAGTCTTTAATGGAGAATCTATACAGTATTGACGAACCTCATCAGGATTTTTATAAAAATCATCAATGATTAATATATTTCTATCTTCAATACCAATACCAGACACTAAAGTGATATCAAATTCTTTATTAAGTTCAAACATCATACAAAAATAATATTTCCTGAGACTGATATTCTTTCAACATCAGGAGTTTTAAAAGGTATTACCATATGCTGCAACCATGCAGGAAATATAAAAATATCCCCTGTATTTGGTGTATATACTCTTTGATTACATATCATAGGCATATCCTCACCGTATGTAAATACTATCTGACCTGGTTTATGACCTCTAGTATTCTCCCATGCTGTAGGTTCCTCTATAATTTCTTGAGGTACATTTAAATAAAGAACAAAACTTAGAGAACCACCATGATTATGCAGTGGATTAAAATCATATTGTTTTTGATAGTTCACCCATAAATCAACAAAATCATGAGACACTTCTCTATAATTTTCACCAGACATATCTGAGTATGATCCAAGATATGTATGTACCCAAGGAAATAAGGCTTCCTTAATCCATTCCCTATCATCTTCTTTAAAGTCCCACTCATCTTTCATAATACCAGCTAACTTATGCTGTGCATTATACTTCGTATTACCCCTTACATTATCTGCTCTCTTTAATATCTCTTCTACAATAGTAGGTAGTAATTTACTTTGCCATAAAAATGGTCCCCAACAAGAAGATTGAGATTCAATGCTCGTGGGGACAAATTTATTTTCCATTTTATAAAATCCTGTAGGTCAAAAAAATCCTGGAGAAAATTTTCCCGAATTCTGGTAATCAAAAAGTCAATTTCGTTTTGGGTTAATATCCTGTCTCGCTTATTCCTGCAGACTCACTACCATCCTCTTGCTCATGCATGTCACCATAGAGTGTAGTACCAGCACCGATCTCATTTGGATCATGAGGCCATACAATTAGGTGAGTTGCAGTACCAACACCTGCCCATGCAGCAGGAAGATCTCTTAACTTCTGTCTCCAATCCAACCAAGGTTGTACAATTGCAGTTGGAACATCACTCATAGCAACTTTAGCATCACTATCTGTTAACAACTGATTTCTATGTGTTCTAACAGCCTCCCAACCATAGTATCCAGCTTCACCTGGAGTGTCGTGAGCGAACACTGGATCAGACCATCTATTATTTGTTTGATCCCAATGGAATGCTGCTCTATCAAATACTTCTCCAAAATGATGTGGATCAGGAATGTCTGGGTTAGGATCTTCAGCAGGTCCACATACAACTTCTATACGCTCTGGTCTAGGATACTTACATCCCCACCATGCTAGTGCATGTAATGGAGCCTTATCCACCTCTAACAATACAGTCTGTACACCAACAGCAACTGGTCTCTCTGCCCTCTCACTGTCAAGAGCATATATGTCATAAAGTTCTTTTGATTTTGGATGAGGTTCAGTATACCACTCAGTCATGAGGACTTCTGGACCTTCATAGGTAGCTATCCCAACATTAGTAGGGTCTTGATTGTCTTTATTCCATTCCGAAGGAACTGGAAATACAACTGTCTTAGTGATGTTTGCCATTGTTAGTTAAAGTTCCTCTTGTTATTTATTGCCAGTAGTTTATGACCACTAAGCCTGAACCACCCCAGCCACCCCAACAGCAGCTACCTGTGGTGAATGGTGAGAATCCACCGCCACCAGGGAATAATCCATGTCCTTTACAGCAACCGTGGTGTGCTCCAGTACAGTTATCATTACCCATATGACCACCTGAAGATAATGGTGCTCCATTAGCAGCAGAGTATCCATATGCGTCAGTTCTACAGTACTGAACATTGTGTCTCGCTCCAGAAACTCCAGGAATTCCAAAGTCACAACCATATGGTTTGGAACATTGGTTTATACATGTTTGACACTGCCTAGGAATTGTACATGAGTAGCAACCTCCAGAACACTGATGCCATCCCCATGATCCACCTTCTACACAGAAGTTACTTAATCCACTTCCTGACACATAAGAAGTACACCCTCGGAATCCACAACAGTTAAACCCACCGTTGAATCCACAACAAGAGCACCTATTAGTACCACCAGAACAAACTGTATATGCTGTACTTCCTGCAGTAAAGTCTCCTTTGTAAGAATGAAGTGTTCTAACAGCGTAAGCACCAGAACCACCAACAGGACCATTACCACAACAAATACCAGGAGATCCAGAACCTCCACCAGCAGTAATCTCAAACCTAACTGTTGTTGTTAGAGAAGGTACTGTCCAATACAGGCAACAACCACCGTTATTGTTAGACCAATGATTGTTATTCCAAACAATGCATTGATGGGCAACACCCGTCGATACACCCGTCACCTGTCCAGGTCCGACACTATTCTGTAGAATAGCTTCGGTTCCATTTATCTTTTTATATGTTTGATAATTAGCCATTGGCTTACCAGTTCTGTATTAGTATTTAGCAGGAGTATAACAAAAAGGGAGTGTGTTACTCCCTTTATCAAATATTAGATGGTGATAATTCTCCATCCTTCTGTTCCATCATAGAACACCATTTCAAATGCAGCACCCTCAGTGTTAACTGTCATGTTTGCTGCATCACCCATGATTGGGTTACCATTTCTATCAATGGTCAATGCATTTGAATCAAAGTTCTTCTTAACATCGAAGATTCTAATGCTATCACCCTTAACAGGTGCAGCAGGTAAAGTAACAGTAAATGCACCACCAGATGTATCAGCAAATAATTGCTGTCTATTTGCAAGAGTTACAGCAGAAGTTGCGTCCACATTAGCGTAAGCACCTAGAGGTAACCATGCACTACCATTGTAGAATTCAAATCCATTTGCATCAGTGTCGTAACGAAGACCACCTGAATAAAGATCAGCACCAGTAGGTCTGTTTGATTGAGGACCACGAGGAGGAACGATGATACCAGAGGTAGCATCCATTCTTGCTCTTGTTAGGAATCCACGAACTGCTTTCTCTGTAGGACATGCAGCGTTAGAGTCTCCACCCATTGTTTCATCGGAGGAGAACTCACTAATAGATTCACCAATCTGACCACCAATAGCACCCAGTTTCAATTCTGTCAAACCAGAAAGGTTGAATGCGGAAGCGTCCAAGGTA
>PBPH01000068.1 GCA_002725475.1 Methanobacteriota archaeon
TCATCACTTTCTGCTTTTTGCTCGGTAGGATCATAAACTTCATCGCCCAATGGCTCTAATGCAATTTCCGCAGGAGATTTTATGTCAGAATTAGTAGAGGGAATGTCCAAATCACTCACGTCAACAGATGAAGGAGATTTGATGGACATATCCATTGAATGAACTTCTGCATAAGGAGTGTTGGCCATTACTTTTTCTTGCATCTTTCTCCCCTTCTTTGCGGATTTATTTATTTCAGAACCCCATCCATCATCGTTCTGCCAACTAGATGAGCCCCTCATCCTATCCCTCCTTCTACCACGCAATGCAGAGATAACTAGGGAAATTATCACAACCCATAACACAACCATGAGTCCAAGTAAAATATTGCTTGTTGCAAATTCATAAACGGAATCTGAATTGGATACTCCTCCTGCTTTCAATAACAATTCCTTTTCCATCATATTGTTTGATTCATCAGATTCAATGACCTCATTCTCAGCATCAATTGAAATTACGACGATATCAACTGGTTCAGTCAATCGAATTGCAACTACGTGAGTTGAAGGCAAGCCATCGGCTGCTGCTTCAATGAAAGACACCCTTTGTTCAGCAACAGCATCATTTCTATCGCACCCGGCAATTTCTGCTCTTTCCAACTGCATGTCACAGATACGGAGCAATATATTCTCAATAGGTTCATTACCAGCATTTTGAATTTTAATTTGTAATTTGACATCTCCATCGTCCAATTCTTCTGTTACTGCATTAACAAATACATCTGGAATAAATATTTTGAGATTTATGATTTGCTCATTTGAATCAGTTGTAAGCCATTTCTCATCAGCATCAATATCTCCACCTTCAACAGCATAACCACTCTCAGAACGAAGTCGGACGCCAAAGTAGTCTTCTGACCAACCCGGATATCCATACATTCTCATTCGTAAAACCACGGGAACACTCTCCCCCGGCTGAATAAGTGGCAACCTTAAGTGACCGCTTTGATCTGGTTCTATTTCTATGAACAGTGCAAGGGGTGTCCCTGAATTCTCTACCACATACCATGTAGTTTCGATTCCAGTTAAACCATCCATCCTAGGAGATATTGAGAGAGACCCGCCAGCACCAGTTGTATGATTTTCTATCCAAGGAGCTTCAGCAAGATTGCCTGAGTTTATTGCATTGAATGATACATCGAAAATATCACCCGGTCTCAAATCTAAATCTAATTTTGAACCTTCAATAGGTTGAAGAATTAAATCGACACGAGGTAATATTTCTATAAATCCATAAATATCTGCTAGAAAACTATCATCTTCTACTACAGAATGTAATTCGATAATCACTTCAGTTCTTCCAGCAAGGGCATCAATTGGAATTCTGACGATTGCAATCATTGTGATTTGAGCGCCAACCTCAAGGTCATTTTGTGTCCCTGGAGCCCACTCAACTGACCAACTATCATCGAAATTATCTGAAATCTTAGGAATCAATGACTGAGGCACGTTACCAACATTCTCTACCAAAATACTCACTTCAAATGCTTGTCCTGGTTCAATTTCATTCGGTGCATTTTGCCATGTAGCTGTCAATGAATGAAATGGTAGGACATTAACTTGCATAGAAATTTCATCAAATGCCTCGGAATCGACATATAATTCTGCCCGTAATTTTACCTCTTGAATTTCTCCTGCCAAGGCATCAAACGGTGAACATAATTCTACGTGAATATTTCTTGACATTCCGGTAGTAAAAAATCTACTAGCATCAGGCTCAACGCTATTTCCCCCAGGTAGTGCAGAGTAGTCGATATTGAGAACCCAATGAGTTTGACGCCATGCTTCTAAAGATATTGATTCTGGTTTTTCAGGGGGACTTTGCTCAATCAAAATTCTAACATCGTCATCACCGAAATACTTGGTAACATCTACCATGAAATAACCACATTCACCTGGTAACACTGCTTCAAATGGGTCGAACAATTCAAAGACAATGTTTCCAACTCTCTTTCTTAAAACCTCAATAGTCAATTCATATGCGGATTCGGCCCCAGGGACACCCTGTTGAGAAACCTTGTCTGATGAAGCAACTACTGTGAGATTTACTGAACCTGGAGCCTGATCATCTGGCACAATAATCCGCAATGTTTTGGATGTAGTTGTCCCATCTTCTAATAAGTAGAGATGATCAATGAAATCAACATCCCAACCAAAGGGCAAGCCCCACACATTTCGGCCAAACTCAGTGGTACGGTTCGGGAATGATATGTCCTCCCAAATATTACCATAATTGGAAATATTAATACTAATTATACCTGAACCACCTTGCTCTATCTGAATTGAATTTTGAAGTGCGCTGAGTACCAAATTATGAATCACATCGAGGTTAATTTCGAGCTCAATATGGGCGCCATGTATCCCATCTGTTGAATAAATTCCAATTCTTGGATGGTGGGATTCTGAGACCGTTGCGTCAATTTTTGATGGGGCTTCAATCGAAATAGATAAGGGTAAATTTCCTCCTGACTGAATCTGCCAATTAGCATCAATTGGATCCATTAAAATCTGACCTTGACCTTGGCCAACAAGCACTGTTACGGTCCAATCTGACGGCAGCCCGGACCAATTCAATTTCACATCCATTGGATTAGCCGAAGTTGCCCCTAGATGGCCAACTGTGAAATTCATTGTAACTTGCTCGCCCGGCTCTAAAGTTCTAGTTAAAGATGGGACATCTGAAGATATCTGTAAAAGACTTCGTTGGATTCTTCGTATGCATAGATGGTCTCCATTGGGCAAACCCGTTTCACCACTATCACACGACTCGCTATCAACCCAGACTACTGCGGCAGTTCTACGATTATCACTAGTTACTGCAATTGCCGGGCCAAACATATCATCTTCAACATTAATCAATATATTATCGCCGCCAAAAGACATCTTCTCACTCTGCCAATTGGCAAGGTCATATGACGGACCAAGAACCCCCCCATTAGGGTGCCAAGGATTGGGAGTAATCGATGTGATAGTAGCATCAGTAGATCGCCGGTATGTGATATTAGTATCCAAACCACTATCACTTTCAATCCAAACTGTATGCATCAAGCCATCATCGTCAATCACGATAGAACCCTGACTATTGTGAGAATCTGCATCTCGAGACCCAACCGCACCTGAACCGTCTATGGGTGAAAGATATTCAACAGAACTTGATGCACTAGGATTGCTTGCTAAATTTATCCCTGTAGCTTGACCATTGAAATCCCATGCTTCAAGATTGACCCTCTTCCACACCAATTCATGAGAATCTGATTGAGAGTGCCCCTGTCTACTATCTGACCAAATGAATTGAAACCAACCATCTGAAGTTATTTCTACATCAGGCCTGACTGACCAAGAATCATCATCGGTAATCTTAGTATCATTGACCACCACAAAGTGATTGGCAACTAAACCACCCCACCCAATATCCTCAGAGTAAACTCCCCCATTCTCAGAATGAGCAGGCATCCCACGCTGAAATGATTGGCTGCTGAGTATAGCATAGGGATCTAAAACTGTGGTCCAAACTTCGGGAGAGCCAGAATGAATTATGTTCATCCAAAAATCAAACATTACAGATAGGTTTTGGCCTGTTGATGGCCATTCACTTACTCTCCCTCCTGCATCAGTATTTCTAAGATTAACATTTGAACAAGTTCTAGGATTAGAACTCACAGAACCCAATGGACATTGAGAAAGGTCTCTAGCAAAACTCCACATATTATTCGAAGTAGATGAACTAACTTCACCCAATACAGTAATTGGAACTACGCCGCCTTCTACACAAGCGTCATGGGCTTCAGCAATTGTTTGATCGTCATCTGATGTCGGTCCTGTGTTTCCAGTCTTAGGCCCCTCATCACTGATTGGAATTGCAAATTTTGTTGCATCAGGATTCCAACGGTGATCATAATTCGTAGGAGGATTAGATGAATTGCCAACATTGCCATTAGCGTCCATCCAAGATAGGCAAGCCCACGTTGTTGCTGGCCCCCAATCTTCATATTGCCACCCCCCATTTTGCATTTGGCCATTGTAAATTGTTCTGTGTAACTTACGAATACCTCCAGAATCAGATTGCTCGGTTAGTATTACTGAATTTGACCTTTGATTGGTGTTATGACCTAGGCAATTTCCAGAGTTCGCTTCGTTTGGAATATAGTCTCCAAGACCGTAAATCGTATCTAATAAAACGACCCCTGCTGAATCTGCCATACTCTGCAACCCTGGAGAATTCCAACCTTGTCTATCTGTGCCACCGTAAAGCAAAGTGCACATATCCTTCCATTCATTAGACATCCCATCCCAATATGATGAGTCCAAGAGGATTGCAATTTCCACCATACTTCCTCGTGAATCTTGCCAAGTGACTACTACCTCATCATCGTCTGTTAGAGCAACTTCGGGAAATGATGACTTGCTTGGAGATGTTGTTAGAAGTGTATCAAAGATTGGGCTATCAGCCATATTTGATGACCAATTTGCCTCCATCATGGAATATCGAATTGCGGGCAAACCAAAACGTAAGTCCAGTGGGTCATCTTTGTCTTGCCATACGATATGGGCGGCACCCTGAGAATCTACTACAATATTTGGGTTTTCTATATTATCAACAACAAGATTCGATTTACAAATCACATTATTTGATGAATAATATGTGGGATTATAGAAGCCGTCAGTTGGATCGCTGTCAGTGCCGGGATCGCTAGCAAAGTAGACTAAACAATCATTTGTACTGGTGGCTTTAATCCAAATCATATGTAGAATTCCAGAATCATCAATAGTAATTCTGGGAGACCATTTGAAGTTTCCACCCGCAGCTCCGATTTGAGAGGGGGACCCTATTAGGAGACCATCAGAATCGATTTGAAGATACATCAATTTGGATTGATTCTCAACCCAAAGAATATGAAAATCACCATCAGAATCACCAACTATTGAGGGTTCAGAAAGAGTGCCAGTTGCCAATCTAGACACATCTAGTGGAGATGCGGTCCCATTACTTTCTGGAGAGGTGAAAATTGGTTCAAATGAAAGCATAGGTGCTGTGGGATAAAGAAGCATCAAGAGCGCCAAAAATAGGGATTGTCGCAGCCGTGATGTCATCATATTACCTCGTGAGCCTATAGGCTCACGCAAACCTATGGTAATTGAAACAACCCCTCTTGTGACCTAGTCTTCAAGTGGGTGGCGAAGAACAAGATTCCTTGCGGCCCACACCTCATCAACTCGACCAACATCAGTAGAATGCGGGGCTGATTTGACTATTTCTGGGTCTTCAGATAGGATCGCCAAGAAGTCATCAGCGAACTTATCCAAGACTTCCTTACTCTCGGTCTCAGTGGGCTCGATCATTAGACACTCGGGGACAATCATTGGGAAGTAAAGAGTTGGAGCCATATACCCATAATCCAATAGGCGCTTTGCAACGTCTTTACCACTTACCCCTGTTGTATCTTTTATTGGAGACATACTCAATGTGAATTCATGTTTTACCACATCTGCTGGAGCCCCATCAACAGGCATTGCAGGAATTCCCTGAAGAGAAGCTGAATCAGGATTCAATATACGATATCGCAAATAGTTAGCATTCAGAACTGCGTGCTCACTCATCTTCTCAAGTTCTCTTCCATAGCGTCTGTAGAAAGCCCATGAACGGACTACTGCTCCTGCATTACCATGCCATTGCTGAACTTTTCCAATGCTATTTTCTGGATTAATCCAAAAATATGAATATCCATCTATTCCTTTAGCATCTTTTCTCCTATCGACCAACGGCTTGGGTAGATACTGAGCTAAGTGGTTCTTTACACCAATCGGCCCTGAACCAGGGCCACCACCCCCATGTGGTTGAGAAAAAGTCTTGTGAAGATTATAATGAACTGCATCAAAGCCCATCAAACCAGGAGAAGTTTTTCCAAGAATTGCATTGAAATTGGCGCCATCATAGTACATTTGTCCTCCCGCTTCATGAACAATTTCAGCCGCTTCTGCAATTTCAGGTTCAAATAACCCTAGAGTGCTAGGATTGGTCACCATCATAGCTGCAGTATCATCACCTGTTACTGCTCGCAATGCATCAAGGTCCAAGCGCCCGTCATCTCTACTTGGAATCTCTATAATTTCGTAACCACACATAGCAGCAGATGCTGGGTTTGTACCGTGTGCTGAATCCGGAACTATCACCTTATTACGACATTCATCCCCATTGTTTCTATGATATTCCTGTATGCAACGAATTGCTGCAAACTCTCCTTGAGCACCAGCAACTGGTTGAAGAGTAACTTGATCCATACCAGAACAATGTGCCAACATTTCTTGCATTTCGTAAAAAATTGCCAATAAACCTTGAAGATGAGATTCTGGAGCAAGGGGGTGTATATCGTTCATCCCTGGTAATTGAACAATCCTTTCATTGATTCTAGGATTGTGTTTCATTGTGCAAGAACCAAGTGGATAAAAACCCGAATCAATTCCAAAATTTCTAGATGATAACCAAGTGTAATGGCGTACCAGTTCAGGCTCACTGGCAGTAGGCCATTTTGGGGGATTTTTACGCACCATAGAATTAGGAATTAGACTACTTATTTCATCCTCTGAAATTAGGGGTTTTGGTTGCGCATATCCAGCATCATGAGCCCCCTTGAATGCAAAAATATCGCTCATGAGCAGCCCCCCAAAACCCATTCATTAAGACCAACTGAAAGTTCCTGAATATCATCCAACTTAGTTTGGTCTGTAGCACTAATTAGAAGCCATGAATCATCTGCCCCTTCCATTATGTCACTTAGAGCCAATCCTCCAGTCACACCCCTATGATTTAGGAAGGATAGTGCTGATGTGGCAGAACCTGGAAGAATGACTGAAAATTCATTATAATGTTGAGGGGGCTGGTTTTCCCCACTATCATTATGAAGTAATTCTATTCCTGGAATTGATAAAACTGACCTCTTAGTCATTTCACAAGCAGCTGTATTTCTAATTGCTAATTTTTGTACTCCAGAGGGCCCTAGAAGTGCCATATGCATAGCCCCCATCAATGCAATTAGGGTTTCATTTGAACAGATATTGCTAGTAGCCTTGTGCCTTCGAATATGTTGTTCTCGCGTGGAAAGGGTCAGTGTAAATGCTTGCTTACCATTACTATCGAATGTTTTCCCTACAATCCTACCTGGCATTTGACGAAGATATTTTTCAGTGCAAGCAAATAATCCATAGATTGGCCCCCCTGCTGTAGCACCAATACCAAACGCTTGACCCTCCCCTACCACAATATCCGCACCATATTCCCCAGGAGGGGTTAGAAGACCTAACGAGGTAGCATTAACACCGACAATCAAAGCAGTATCATCTCCTATGATTTCCTTAAGATTTTGAATATTTGTATCTATTATCCCAAATGGATTTGGTTGCTCAACATAAACAGCACAGCAACCATTTGCATTTTTTGCCATTTCAAGGTTAATTTTACCATCATCATTAGTTGTCAATAGTCTTATTTCGATGTCTGCCCCGACTACATAATTTTGAATCACTGAAAGCCTGTGTTCCGGAAGCCATTCTGTAACATAGACCACATTGGGTTGGGAGGCCTTCCTGTTGTGGACTCTGACGGCACATGTGATTGCCTCGGCTGCAGCAGTTGATGCATCATACATACTGACATTGGAAACTGGTAGGCCAACCAATTCGCTAATCATTGTCTGAAATTCCCACATCGCCTGCAACATCCCTTGGCTAACTTCTGGCTGATATGGTGTGTAAGCTGTTAGAAATTCACCACGCGTGGCCATCATTGGCACCATAGTTGGAACGAAATTTTGGTACAAACCAGCACCAAGGAAGTTGGGCCGGCTATTCATTGCAATATTGGCGCCTAGAAGACGTTGTGCATCAGCCCAAATTTCCTCTTCCGTCTGAGGCAACGGTAAATCTAGCGGTTCAACCCTTTTGATGTCCTCTGGAATGTCAGAAAATAGGTCTTCAATTGATTCTAGCCCCATCGAATGAAGCATCTCGGCTTCACGCCCCAAGTTTGGCAGATGGTCAACCATCACAACTCACCCAAGCAAGCCGGAGGTCAAGAAGAACATGAACCTTCACTCTACTATGTGCCAAATTATATTGGAGCACCCAATAGATAAACCAGCCAGCCAAGAGATTTCAATGATGAAACATCTAGCACTCTTCTGCCATCATAAATTATTGGATGATTAGCAATATCTGATAATTTTTCCCAATCCAAACCAATTACTTCATCATGAGCCGTCACTAGAATTGCAATGTCAAAGGGTTGTATTTCCGATTGATTACGAACTAAATTGGCTAAATTCTTGGGGAATAATAATTCATCCACTAGAGGATCAAAGGCTTGAACGTTACAGCCCATACCAACTAATGCTTGAGCAAGAGGCTCTGCGGGAGTTTCCCTTGGGTCCCCTATCCCTGGTTTATATGACCAACCTAGTAATAATGCATTAGAGCCAGAAATTTCTATTTCGGAATTTTTCAATATCTCTGCAACATCTAACGCAACATTGGCCGGCATAGATGAATTTACTTCTCTAGCCGATGTAATTAGATCAACTGGCGCACCAGCATCTTTTGCTTTCTTGATTAGATAATATGGATCAACTGGAATACAATGACCGCCAACTCCTACACCTGGCCTATAACGATGAAAATTCCACTTAGTTGCGGCAGCATCTAGAACTTCTTCAACATCTATTCCCATTGATGGAAAGATTCTAGATAATTCGTTAACCAGAGCAATGTTAAGATCGCGTTGAACATTTTCTACGACTTTGGCTGCTTCAGCGATCTCAATACCTCCGACAAAAGTAACCCCGCCACTAGTTAATGTAGCATACAAATCTCGTAAATCCTTTCCAACCCCTTCGCTACTGGCACCCACTACACGTGGAACCTGTCTCACCCCATGTTCTTCATCCCCAGGCACAAATCTCTCTGGACAATATGCTAAGTGAACATCAACCCCCTCAACCAATCCTGCCTGTTCGATCAATGGGGGCCAAATTTCCCTAGTCACCCCTGGATAAACTGTTGATTCTAGAACTACAATTGTTCCACTATTAGGAGAAATTGAAGAGAAGACTGCTTTACCTGCGGCCAAGACAAAAGATAGGTCGGGGAGGCGCTGTTTTGTTACAGGTGTTGGAACAGTTACAACTACCACGTCACATTGTGAGACAAAATCTTCTGAATTGATAGAAATTTGCCATCTATGATTCTGTGACTGGGGTATTAAATCGTCATGATTTGGGTCATCGCCGGGATTTTCCCCTGCTGAGAGGCTGTCAATTACGCGTTGAGAGACATCAACGCCTCTAACTCTAAATCCAACATCATGGAAACCCAATGCTGTAGGCAAACCGACATATCCAAGTCCAATGACTCCTATTGTCAAATCTCGCTCGACAAGGCGATTTGCAAATGCATCATCCCAACCCATTGATTACGGCCCCCTAATTATAGCACTTGAACCCTATTCATAGTAAATTATCTATCAAGGCCATGAATCTTTCTTTTTCACCTTCTTCATCACTATTCATTGAAACGGATGTTCCGTGTGCCTCCATAAGAGAATCTGCTAATTCCTGAACGTCCCCCCAGCGAGATGTTACGCCCAACCCTTCGGCTTCACATACATCGCCCATATGGCAATCTGAATTAACCACACTGGGCCTACCAAATGATGCCGCTTCAAACATCTTAACTGGAATTGCACCCTCATTGATATTTCCCCTATGAGGAGGGTACATAGCATACATTACAGAAATTTCTTCCATCATTTCCGATAATTGTTCTGAAATAAATGCACCAATAACCTCGGCATTGAGCCAACCATCTGCTTCAGCTTTACGAACCATGGTGGCAACCTTAACCGCTGCATTCCCATCCCCTGCAATCAATAAGTTAGGTCTTTCATCGTCAGGAATGATTCGCACTGCATCTAATAACAATCGAAATGACTCAACTTCTCGAACCCTTCCTAAGTACCCAACAGTGAATTTCTTGGCAACTGGAAGATTTTTTCTATTCGGGGGGCGGTTTTGAACAACAACGGACTCTAGACCGTAAGCAGACAACCAAGATTGAAATCCTTCAGAAGATGTGACAATTGCTGAAACTTTAGATGCCTGATTAAGCATTTTTCTGTGATAAATTCTGGCAATAAACCTCCTAAATAGTGATTTTGGCTTTGGCATCAATACCCATGTATGATGAAGATCATGCATGTCAAACAATATTTTAGTTCCAATTTCACCTTGCTTCCGATTACGCTTGGCAACTTTAATTCCAATCTCTAGAGTATCTGCATCATGACAATGAACTAAATCCACATCATCAATTGCTTCAATTACTGATTTGCGGAATCTCGCTAAACCCCTTACTGTAGTCAAAGTCCCGCCATATTCGGTATAACCAACAGAATGGCGAACCACTTTCACACCATCAATAATTGACTCATTAGGTAAATTTTCTAGCCTATCAAAGGCATGGATTGTCACTTCGTGACCGTTTTCCGATAACCACGCTGCTTCCCTTAACACACGCGGGTCGGGATTACAACCGTTTGAGACAACTGCTGCAACCCTCGCCATAAGCCACCCACTCTTAATCGCGTGATGAATACTTGCATCAATTGGACCGACATAATGATAGATGGTGACGATTATTGTTTGGTCCGAGGACGTTATATGCGAGTAGCACTCAGTGGAGATGAAGGCTTCATTGGACACTACCTTAAGGCCGAATTGGGCGATGATTGTGAAATTCTAACCCCTGAGATAATCGATGACGAGGACATGTTACCAGCAATTCTTGCATCTTGTAGTACTATTGTACACCTTAATGGCCATTCTCCAGACCAAAGTATCGAAAGATCTGATCATGATGTCCTTAGATTGATGAAAAGTAATGCAAGAAAAATTCTCAAGTCTGTACAATCTCACCAAGGAATACATTTGATTCTCGTGGGCTCACTGAGAGTTCATCCTAATCCACGACGAGAAGATGAATACTACTCTTCTGAATCGTCTTTGACGCCAAGAGATGTAGCAGCAGAGGGTCAATTATGGGTTGAAGAAAGCGCACTCGAGCACGCAATGGACACCCACCCTGTTACGATAATTAGAACTGCAAATGTACAGGGAGTAGCAAAAGATGGGGTGGGCCATGGTGTGGTGCATCACCTTTGCCGAGAAGCATGTTTTGGATTCTTTAGTGTCCCAGGGACTGGTGAAGAGGTGAAAGACATGATTCATGTTTCAGATTTGGCCAAAATTATTGGATCAATTTTACAGAAGCCCCCCCCTACTAGAGAGGCCATTGCAGTAGGTAGAGGGCAGGGTGTAAGAATGAGTGAGTTGGCTGATATCATTTCCGGAGAAACAGGGGCATCGCCTCAATACAATAGTAGAGCTGGCGATGAAGTTTGGGGGATTGTTGATGGATGGGAATTGTCGCAACGCGTTAAAATCGAGCCCGAAGTTTCAATACAGGAAATTATCCAAGAAGCAATCTCAAACATTTGATTGCTCATGTTTCCCTAACATTCAATTCTTGATGAATGAACCGTCGCCTTGCATAGCCCATTGACTGCCATCTGTTGCATTGTACCAAGTTCCACCTGCTGCATCTGTAACATAATTCCCACCCGGGGGTAGTTCAGCGTATGATGCCGCCCTAGTTGGCCCTGCAGGTGCCATAGGCATTGCAGGGGCTGGTGCTGCTGGAGCAACACCTGGATAACCACCAGCTGCAAGTTGAGCAGAATCTGAATCCCAAGCATCCATCTTGCCACCTTTCTTACGGCGGCCTAACATCAGTAGCATTCCAACAATCAAAAGAACTAGGAAAGCACCTGCGCCCCCTAGAATCAAACCATATTCTTTGAGCATAGCATTGACGTCTCCTGCTGCCAAACGTTGTTCATGTGAGCACCCTGTTTCCTCAATCAAGGTATCAGAAGAACCTGTGCTTGAGCAGTCGTCATCCCCATTAACAACCCCGTCACCATCAGCGTCTTTCTGCCACTCAGTGCATCCATTCGAATCAACTGGGCGGCCTTGGTTTGCTGGATTACTTCCTGGGCAATTATCCAGCCCATTCATAATTCCGTCATTATCATCGTCACCTTCTTCCCAAGCACATCCAAAAGACCCGTTGGATACATTCCATACCCATTCACTGGGAGTGTTGACACAAAGATCGGAATTCAATTGACCAGCATTATCCCCCCAACCATCGCCATCTGTATCTGTCTGTTGCTTGTCATCATTAGGGAAGACATCGATGTCATCCTTAGTCCCATCACCATCAGTGTCGTCTAAACAACCATCCCCATCAACATCGAACCCTGTTGAGTCCTCATTCACGCAGTCATCAGCAGCATCATAAATTCCATCACCATCTGTATCCACTTGAGTTGAAAGCCCACAACCCTCGGCATTGATATCCTCGCCAAGTGGAGTATTGGGGCAAATATCAGGCCCACTGTTACAGACTCCATTTGTTGCGGTAGCGCCATCACAAACGCCATCGTTATCGTCATCATTATCCTCAGATTCATCACGGCAACCATCGCCATCAAAGTCGGTATCAGTCCAACCAATAGCACCCTTATCACAGTAGTCAGAGACATCGAAGACTGGATCGTTATCGTCATTGTCGTCTTCATCCATGTCACGGCAACCATCACCATCGTGATCAGTTAGAGAATCTGATGTCCAGCCAGACTGTACAAAGCAGCTATCAGCGGTATCAATTACCCCATCACCATCGTCATCGTCGTCCTCGTCAAGATCTCTGCATCCATCGCCATCTCTATCAGTGGTACTGTCAGAAAGCCAACCTGTGGCACCAGGTGAGCACAAATCAAGAATTGTGCCTGTTGTATCAACGTCACTGACGCCATCATTGTCATCATCCCAATCTTCGTCGGAGTCAAGACAACCATCGCCATCGTGATCAAGAGTTGAATCACTAACCCAATTGAGATTACCTTTCGGACAACGATCATGAATTGCCCCTTGGGAGTCGA
>PBPH01000069.1 GCA_002725475.1 Methanobacteriota archaeon
CGCGGGCTAAAAGCCATGCTACCTCGCTTGGGTCGGTGTCTATCTCCCATTGAGTTTTTCCTCCATTTTGGTGGTATTTGCGACAAAGAAAACCGCCGAAGCGGCGCAATGCCGGCTCAAGTAGCGAAGGAAGTACCGTGACACTGACCGAATTTCACGAATGGATTTTCGGCTTGTGGGTTACTTGTGTATTGCCCTTGGTGTCTGGTACCTCACTACGTGAGCACCCCGCCGACCGACCCACCATATATGAACCCCCACCATCATCAAATCAATTAAAACGTGGCGCTGAAGTCCATTTTTGTCGATTTTAACACCAATAATTGAGATTATAACAATTACTAGAAAAATTGGCAAATCAGGTGAATCCTTTAGAACCGTGACCATTGGGCTAGATGCCCATGGCCGCTTTCATTCAGCATCCCCGACTCTCTGCTGAAAAGGTTGAGGCCAGGGCATATCAAATCGAGGCGGCTTCAGATTGCCTAGGATCAGCCACACTGTTAGTTCTCCCTACCGCCCTAGGGAAAACTCCAATCGAATGGATGGTTATTGCTGAAAGATTGAATTCAATTGGTGGAAGGGCACTCCTAATTGCCCCAACAAATGCACTAGTAAACCAACATCTTAATGATTTGAAAACTGTAATTGCAATGCAAAAATCAGATGACAGCATAACTTCCATGAATGGTTCTATAGATTGGAAGAAGCGAAAAATAAGGTGGGATTCGGCTGAAATAATAGTCGCCACACCCCAAGTAATCAGAAATGATGTCAAACGTGGCTCGATAGATTTGAAAGATGTCTCTGTGCTAATAGTTGATGAAGCTCACCATTCAAAGGGCAGTCACGCTGTAGCAGAAGTTGGTGACCAATATCTTCAATCTGCTATTAATCCCTTAATTTTAGGAGCAACTGCAAGCCCAGGTTCATCTCAAGAACAGGTAGAAGAGGTGTGCCAAAGATTGGGTTTGAAGAGAATACATTCTCGAACTGCAGAGAATCCATTATTGGAGCCCTATGCTGCAGAGTTGGAAATCAAGGAAGTTAATGTTGAGGTTGATGAAGGTCTGAAACTAATGTCTGAACCTCTTGTACTTTGGTTGAACAATTTAGTTGATCAATTACGTCGTTTGGGATATCACGTTCAAGCAGGTAGAGTAACTAGTTCCCAACTTAACGATACTCGAGAAAGAATACAAAGAGCGATTTCTAAGAAAGAGGGGCTTGCTTACAATGCTGCAAGGCAATGCGCACAAGCACAACGATTACTGAACCTCATAGGTTATCTCCTCAGCCAGGGTGTGGCAGCATCTAGAGAATATCTTGAACGGGTTAAAATTTCTGGTGAAGGGGGCGATAAGGGGGCATCATTGTTTTTCAACGATCAAAGAATTTTGAATCTCTATGAGATTCTGAAAAGTAGCCCTGAACTTCATGAGAAAGTTGAAAGAACAATTCAATTAGTTCAAAACCAAATAGAAAATGAACCTAGCAGTAGAGTAATTGTTTTCTCTCATTTTAGGGATACTGTTGATGAAATTGTAAGTAGATTGAATGATTTTTCAGCAATTCAACCTGAAAGATTTGTTGGGCAGGCAAAGAGAGAAGGCAGTAGTGGTTTATCTCAGAAGGAACAATTGCTTGTTTTACAACGTTTCAGAGATGGAGAATGTAATGTCTTAGTCGCCACATCTGTAGGTGAAGAAGGCTTAGATGTCCCAAGAGCGGATTTGGTAATTTTCTACGAACCAATAGGTAGTGAAATACGCACAATTCAACGAAGGGGACGAACTGGAAGGCACCGTGATGGAAATGTGTATGTCCTGATTGCAAAAGGCACTAGAGATGAAGGAGCTAGAGCATCAGCTGCATCTCGAGAGAAAAGAATGCAATCGGTAATTGATAGAGTAAGGAGGAAAATGGGGCGCCCAAACAACGATGATCTTTCTAAACATCTCACTTCTTTTCAAGTAATTAATGATGGCAAAATATGTTCGGCTTTTTCCTTCATGCAATCTGAGAAGGAACGTTTGGCACCTCAACTAGGGCAAAGGAAAAATAGAATCTCAATATCAACAGAAGAAACTCGAGATGAAAAACCCGAAATGGGACAACATTCTGAAATTGATCCTAGAAGACTTAGGCCCAAAGGGCAGACTGGATTGGATTCATTTCCATCAATTGCCACCCCCCCTGATGTAGAAATTGATAGCGAAGAAAGAGAACATGGATTGGAGAAAATAGCTATTCGGGCTGCTGATGAAATTGTTCAGGCTTTGACCACTGAGGCTTTGGATCCACTTGCAAAAGAATCGGAAATTTCCTGTCAAATAATAGTAAAAGATTCTGAATTCAATACATCTATTGCAGCAAATTTGAGAAAAAATGGCTTAGAAATTGATATTCAAAAAATTCCAATTGGTGATTTTAAGATTGGAGATAGAGTACTCATAGAAAGAAAAAGAGTGCAGGAATTCGTTGATTCACTTCTAGAGGGAAGAATGATTGAACAAGCAAATAGACTAATTTCCGAATCAGAAAGGCCACTTTTGTTAATTGAAGGAACTGGGCTCTTCTCTCAACAATCAGTTCACAATAACTCTCTAATGGGAGCACTAGCAACACTGACTATTGATTTGGGACTCCCAGTTATTACCACTAAAGATTCAGAAGAAACTGTTGGATTCCTAATTATTGCAGCTAAAAGAGAGCAAGCACTACTAGGGGCTTTAACAAAGGAAGCCCGAGGTAGAATGAATATTGAAAAAAATATTTAGATATTTTCAATATTCTATAGAATGTTTTCCTGGGGCCTAGTTACCCATTACTAGGACCCTTGTTCTTAATTGTGCCAATCGATCGTTGTAACAACCAAGTGCGAATGCAATAAGTTCTGGCAGATGAATTGCTGGCATATCAACGTCTTTCCCAGAAACTCTTCCAGCCTTGACCTGATAAGTGTCGAGATTGATATGTGAAAGTGGGCACGCTGAAGCCATGATTCTAGCCCCTTCTCCTTTTGCATCGGAAAGAACTGATGCTGTCATCCTTAATGCACTCGATTCCTCTGAAAGTAAGGATGGAAAGCCAACGCTCTTTGTTTTGCTATCATAATTTACTGCGTCACCACCTAGGACCTCAATTAATTGTTCAAAATATTGTGGATCAAAAATGTCATCATCGCCACAAGCACCTTCCTGTTGCATAACTGAACCATAGTAACCAGCGATAGGGAAATCTATTGGATTTTTTACTTTCTCTGAAATTACCTCTAAACCAATATCTTCAACCAAAACGTGTAGTAAGTGGCGCATCTTCATATCCCCTTCAAAACGAATACCTGAGATTGATTCTAACTGTTCATTTACCCTCTCCCTTAGGGCTGCATCTTCAGACAACCTAATGAAATCCTCAGACATATTCCCTTGACATGTTGCACAGGGAGTAAGTACATCCAAACCTTCTGCTTCAGCCATAGCAAAAGTTCTAGCATTAAGGGCAATTTGTAAATCCCAATTTGCTTGCTTCATAACCCCTGCACC
This sequence comes from Methanobacteriota archaeon, assembly GCA_002725475.1. Lineage (GTDB taxonomy): Archaea > Thermoplasmatota > Poseidoniia > Poseidoniales > Thalassarchaeaceae > MGIIb-Q1. The sequence continues at coordinate 3,546 of PBPH01000069.1, forward strand.
ACAACAAGATGCTCCCTTTAGAGGGACTAACTCAATATCCAAAACACTAGCTAATGCTAGCATAGCATCCTGGACCTCGCGAGCAGAATTTAGAGTAACGCAACCAGGGAAGTAAGCATACTTGTTCCTGGCCATTTTAGAACCTCCTATCAAAGGCGTTGAACAAAGCAACCACCTCGTGGTGATTTTCTACAGGGGAATTAATCATTTTAGGCATCTTTCCTATGCTAGCAGGAGGTATTGCGAGAGCCTGTAAATCCCTAATCATTGGGCCGCCTGTCCTAGTGAATCCCAAGGCCATCCTAGGTAGCACGCCAGTGATTGCATTCTTTGCCATCCCAAAAGGACCTAGTGTTGCACCGGCCAAAACCGTTTCATTTAGTAATCCTGACATCTTAACAGTCTCTGAAAACCACCAAACATGCTTACCATGTCTGCCATTAAAACCAGATTCCTGCAAGGATTTGGTCTTTGCTTCAAGCAAACTTGATGCAACAATAGAACCAACATTTCCAGCTCTATTTACTGAACTAATGTCTGCCTCTGCCTTAATTCCAAACTCTCCATTAATTGTATCCAAGTGGGATTTTCTTCCATCAACTGAAGACCTTGGATCTTGGCAACGAACCCAAAGTTTGGCAATTACTGAAGGGCCTAAATATGACCTATTATGCTGAACTGTGTCAGATGAGGAATGAATTAGGTGAGGACTTGGAATATCACCTCTACAATGGAGCATTGAAGCAGTTGCAGCATCCATGTTTCCTATTACACCCTGAGCAAAATTAGTACCTTCTCGGGTAGCAGAACGCATCCATGGCTTGCTATTTGCCAAGTGAATTTGGTAATCAGAATGATCAACTGCTAAATCACGGATCACATCAAAGCCTGAAAGAGGATCGATTCTTAGGTTGGCCTCAGAACCTTTGAAATTTAGAACCTCTGAAATTGCCGTCCTACCTGGTAAGATATTGCGCCCATTTGCCGAAAGGGCAGTTGTTGAATCATCACAATCTCCATCCCTGAATGTAAGACTACCATCTTCGGTAGATTTTAACATACGCAGAAGTTGCAAAACACTCAAACTGCCCGGAACTGAGCATCGCCAAATATCATGTCCAGATTCCCCACTACTAGGGTCATAACGGAAAACTCTGGCATTGACTTGAATCTCGGAAGTTATCAATTCGGGAATCTCAAATGCCGAACCGGCAGTAACTATTTTTCCGCCGCCAGCTGCTTTTTCTTTGAGCACAGAAACCATTTCTTCATTGAAAATACCATCTCCGCCAATTGCCCCCATGTGTGCAAGTGCATCTGCAACCCAAGCATTTGCTGGAGCATCGTAATCAACATCACAATCCACTCTAGGGGTAATCCTGTTTGCTCCAGCCGACTCAAACCACCCATCCCAATCCATTCCTGATTGGCAAAAGAACTCATATGATGAATCTCCTAAACTGCACACTGAAAAGTGAGTATCTGGTAATTTTGGAGAACCTGAGCCATTAGCGGCCTGCCATAAATCCTCGGCATTGTCTGGCATTTCGCCTTCACCCCATGTACTGCAAATAACTAGAATGCGTTTGTATCCTGTAAGATCACCAATCTGAATTTCGTCCATGCCCTTGACTGTCGCCTCAAGTCCGTAATCTCCAGCATCTTTGCCAACTTTTGCTGCTACACCCTCGGAATTTCCAGATTGGGAACCCGAAAGTACCAACAAACTTCTATCGCCATCAAGTGGCATCTCGGAGGTTACTGGTTCGGAAACCTCTACTGTTTCCTCAACCATTTCTTCTTCAGCTGGAGGTTCTGTGCTGGAGGCGCCTGAAACTTCTACCATTATCACATCTACAGGACATTCTCCTGCGACTTCATTCAGGAAATCTAAATCAAATCCTGGTTTTAAAGAAGATTTGCTAGGACTATTGGTATCAAACAAACCGTCAGTTCTAGATTCCGCTACAATAAAACAAGTGTCATCGGTAACTTTGAAAACTTCAGGTAATTCATCTTCACATGCATCGCAGGTGATGCAACCTTCATCAATCCAGACAACTATTTCGGACATGAAGTAACCTCCCCCTACTAGTTGGGCGTTAATCTCGACCGTAGGTCGATTATTGAACATACCGCGCAGCCATTGAGAAAACTATGCCAGATTCCTAGTGCTAATGATTTCCAAAAGCACACTAAATCACATGTCGAAATCCATGCCTTCCATTCCGGCCCCTGAAACAGCTTTCGAAGATATTACGTCATCGATTCTCAAAATCATTACAGCAGTTTCAGTGGCACTTTGGATTGCTTGTTCAACAACTCGCAATGGCTCGATTACATTTGCTTCCTTCATATCCATTACCCCGCCTTCAAAGACATTTACACCATAGGTAACTTTGCCTTCAGCATGTGCTTTACGTAACTCAATTATTGTGTTCACTGGGTCAAGCCCTGCGTTCTCAGACAAGGTTCTAGGAATTACTTCTAGAGCACCTGCAAAAGCTTCAATCGCCATCTGCTCGCGACCGCCTACGCCTTCGGCATATATTCTCAAATCACGGCTCAATGCAGCCATCACACTTCCGCCGCCAGTTAGAACTGAGCCGTCTTCCCAAGCTACACTAATTACCCCTACAGCGTCATCAAATGCACGGCGTAATTCATCAACTACGTGCTCAGTACCACCACGTAATAGAACTGAAACGCTCTTTGCTTCTGGGCAGCCCGTAATGAACACCATATCAGAATCACCAATTTTACGCTCATCGACCTTGGCTGCATTGCCTAAATCATCGGATTTTAAATCATCAATATTTGTCACTATGCGACCACCTGTAGCCTTTGAAAGAGCTTCCATGTCACTCTTCTTAGCTCGGCGAATTGCAAACAACCCTGCTTTAGCCAAATAGTGCTGAGCGATGTCATCAATTCCCTTTTGACAAACCAATACATTTGCACCCGAGGATTGCAACTTATCAACCAATCCTTTCAGGTATCCTTCCTCTTCATCTAGGAACTTTGCAAGCATACTAGGATCTGTAATCTGTATCTTTGCATCCACTTCTGTTTTCTTTACTTCGATTGCACTATTCACGAGTGCTATCTTAGCATCACTAACAGATCTTGGCATTCCAGAATGTACTCTTTCTTTGTCAAGTATAATTCCATCAATTAGTGTGCTTCCCTTGATAGAACCTCCTTGTCGTTTCTCGACCTTGATGTCATCAATATCTACGGTCCTAACTCCATCTTCTTCAATGCCAACAGATTGAACTGCACGGACGCAAATATCAGCTAGGAAAGCCTTCACCGCGCTAGCACTCTTACCAGTAAGTGCTGTCTTAGCAACTTCTGCAAGTGTATCTTCATCAGTAACTGAAGTTGAGTGTTTTTCAATTAGTTCAACCGCTCTCTCGGATGCAAGTCTAAAACCATGACAAATCACAGTAGGGTGGACATTTTGCTCAATTAAATCCTCACTTCGCTTCAACAATTCACCTGCTATTACTACAGCACTAGTGGTCCCATCGTAGCAGTGTTGTTCCTGGGTCTTAGCAACCTCAATAATCATCTTAGCCGCTGGATGCTCAATGTCCATTTCTTTGAGAATGGTCGCACCATCATTGGTAATTACAACATCACCCATGCTGTCAACCAACATCTTGTCCATTCCTTTTGGACCGAGGGTTGAGCGTACCGCATCAGCAACTGCTTTAGCAGCAGCAATATTGTTGCTCTGAGCGCTCTTTCCACGTACTCTGTCTGTCCCTTCCTTTAGAATAAAAATCGGTGCTTGTCCGCCGTACATACTAACCACTTCCTCTTGAATCGCTCCTATGGAGCGGGCTTCCGACCCGCGCCGCCTTCTTAAGGGCAACCGCTAACACTACAGAAATCTTGAACTGTAATATTGACGAAAAACGAGGATTTAAGATGTTCAATCTAATCCTTGTTGTTTCCGGTACTCTTCCCCATAATGGGACCACTGCTCCATAGTCCAACCTTGAGGAAGGCCTCCTGGAGGCAGAGGGGGAGTTCCGGCAGGGTGGTCATTTGTTGGCGGGGGTGTTGGCGCAGGAGTTACCTGTTGTTCAAAAATTTCAGCCGCCCCCCCATATGCTGAATTAGCAACCGTGTCAGTTACTGGCAATGGTGCTGGCGGAGCACCGGGAATATCAGGGGCTGCTGGCATACTCCCATAGGTTTCTTCTAACTGCATCCTGTAACCTGCAAGAGACACTATTTCGTCTTCTTCTCTATTAGTGGAAATTACAATTTTTACAAGCACTATAATCAATGCAATTACTACAACCCCTCCAATGATAAATACTAAGATATTGACCCATGAAAGAGAATCTTCAGAAGATTTGTCGGCGCCAGAACCTTCCCTAACCACATTAACTTGAACAACTGTTTGGGAGACGTCATCGTCCCCTGTAGCAACAATTGTGATATTGAAAATTTGGCCACCTTCTGGGACATTCATGTACTGAGTCTCTGTTAGTGTAAATTTAACCGACGCTGTTCTCTTTTGATCAACATCTAGCACGAATGAGGTGTCCTCTGATTGAATCCTTGCAGATGAATAATCTCTCCAAGGGCCATTTTGAACATCCAAACGGATAAACTGTGAATTAGTTGTGTGGCGGTTGTGAATAGTCAGATTGGCTAGAATCCAACCTTCAGAGTTCAAAGTCACCATACTTCCTGGAGTCAATTCTATCCAACCCTGAGTTCCAACTTGGAATATTGCTGAACCAGTAGCTCCTGAAACTTCACCCGATTGGACTGACTTAGCAGAAACCTCCAACTCTAACATTCCGTTTGTTCCGGCGTCAAACCAATATTGAATTGTTACATTAACAGATGCGCCTTTCTCAACAGAAGGTGGCGTTGAAGGATCATATTGTTCGCTTGGAATAATTTGAGCGTTCATTCCTGTTGGGGTTCCTAACTCAATAACGAATTCATCGTAATCATTGCCATTGTTGGTGACTTCAAATGATATGGTCTTTGGATCAGCCCCTCCTTGGAATGTCTGGCCACTCATGTTGACATCTTCCACGTTGATTAGATACGTAGGTTCTACAATCAGTTCAATTTGCTGAGTGAGGAAGAATGATGGGTCTGCTTGCGATGTTGCTTTGAGATTAACGAAATACGTGTCAGGGCGAATACCGTAAGGCATTGGCATCACTACATAAATTGCAGTACTATCCCCAAATGGCCCGATTTCTTCAGTCATTGGTTGGCTGACGGATGCTTCTAATCTCCAATCTGCAGATACTTCTAAATCGAACCTTTCTGGTGAGTTGCCATTGTTTGTAAGTTCTACTTCAACTGTCCTAGTGTACATGTCTGCATAAGCAGTAACTGAATCTTCTGAAGCCTCCATTATAAGGTCATGAACTTGTGGGATTTCAATGTTGATTTTTCTACTGTTTTGTGCCGTTGCTGGTGATTGCCCTGACGACAAAATTGTTACTTCAGTCAAACCAGGTGAAATTTCAGTTGGGGCAGTGAATTCTGCCCAAAAACCACCGGATTGGCCTTTGTGAAGTTGCATAAATGAGATTTCGCTACCATTCACCTCTGCATCTAAGAATCTAATATTGGAACTGCTCCATTCAGAACGGTTGAAGAAAGCGTCTAAATTCCAGTATGCCATTTGGTTTCCAGTGTTGGTCAAAGTGAATTCAACTAGACCGACTTCATCAGGAGCAAGCGAAAGGGCAACATTGGGGCCATAGTAAGAAACGTCTACGCTATACGAGGCACCCACCGAAAGTGGGATTGAGACTTGATACATCATTTCCCCATCATATGCATCAGTGATATTTAGGTCCCAAATCAACTGCTCAACATTTGCCCCAGGAGGTATTGACAAATTAACCCAAAACTCAGTAGTTTCATTGTAAGCGACGGGGTTTAATGGTACGCTGTAATCATGGTCATTCAGATTATTTGAATCGATTCTTATTGGAGCAAAGGAATTCATCCAAGTATAATTGCTTACATTAGAAAGCAATTGTAAAGTGTGCTCTTGGTAGCCATTATTGGTCAAATAGCAGTGTAGAGAAGGAGGCATTGGATCAGCAGGGATTACCAGGTAACCTGTCTCAGGATTGTCACAGTCTACGGATATCGTATATTCCTGAACTTTCTCAATTCCAAATAAGGCAAACTGATCTACGTGGATTCCAGCGGTGGCTCCAGAATTATCACTCTCGAAATGGTATGACAAACTGAATACTTGATTTCCTGTGTCATTTGTCAAATCCCAAATAACAGGAGTCCAGTCATTTGTTGCCCCACTAATTCCCGAAGTTGAGAGATTCTTTTGAGAAATCACCATTGCGTTCTGACCTGTTCCTTGTGTTGCACGAATTGAGACTTCATCATTAGCACCCATACCCCCCCATGCCTGAGTTGCCAATTGCATGGAAATGTAATTCCCACCGGTTAATTGGACTCTACAAAAAGCGTAACCATACAAAGCCTGAACTTCTTGTTGCAACATACCATATCCCAAACCATGCCCGGGATCATCGCAAGAATCTTGGGAAGAAATTAACCAACCCCACACAAGATCGTCATTGCCATTACTAACGTAGTCTTGTAGTGGCACTGAATGGCGCCAATGTTTCTCCCCTACAAATCCTGATGAATTGTCAAGTAGCCACGGACCATATCCATCTACATTACCTGTACCTGGATCGTATCCAACTGATGCAAAGGTTGGTTTGTAATACGTAGTGCCTTGACAATCAGACTGGCTGTCGCCATTAAAATCGCCACAATATCCTCTCTCCATATCTCCAAAATAGATAGCAATCGGGACCTTCTCTTCCTTTGCATCGTTTCCGGGTTCCCCTTCCAATAAACCACCATCTACAACACCTCTGATAATGTATCCACCCTCTAGAGAACCATTCTCAGTCAGAATACTGTGTGCAGCATTAGCTGTCCAAGTCACTTCATGTGATGATGATTGTCCGCCAGATAATGAAAGGCTAAAATTCCATTCAGCGACCTTAACACCCACAGGATGCCAAACTTCGATGTAGCCAGTTGCAGCAGTACTCTGAAGTGAAGAGCCTGCTTGCTTGAAAGTTACTTGGATAGGTAATGTTTGTGAATTAAGGAAATAATCTATGGTTGAACCATCTGCTTGGTCCCACTGAAGCGCAACCACTGATGCATTTCCGATGGTAATATCTTCAATGGTAAAGTCTACATTTGCCTTCGGGCCTGCTGCGCCAACTATCGCAGAGAACGGCGCAACCAAAGTAGCAACTAAAAGCAAGGCAAGGACAAGGGATTTCAGCCGTTTCATTCGTATCAACTAAACGGCCCAACATAATCATGTAAAAAAGGTTGATTGGCATCTGTCTAAGACAGATGTTGAAAAAATACATCTTTACGGCATAAATCAGAGTATTCGCAGATTGGCCATTTTCAATGGTTTGAGAGCGAAGGAAATATGGTTCCAAGTGACAGGCGGAGAGTGTGACAGGTCATAGAAGCACACTTCTAGAGAGGCTTTGGCTTACCTTGATTATCTGTGGCCAAGTCATTGTTGCGCCAGCGATAGCCTTCTCAGCAACCTATTTCATTGATTTCGGGGGAGTTCTTGGCGATCAGCCATTATTGCGAGTTGATTTGATTCCTTGGATTCTTAGTGGAGCCCTCGGTTATGGAATTATTTCACTGATTCTGGCCTTGGTAATTGGAGGTTGGATGCCTGTTGGAGTAGCAGAAAAAGGAGGTTGGATGCCTGTATTGGGAGCCAGCCGATTAATGAAAGATGCAGCAATGGTTGACCGCGCGAGAATGCATCTACTCGCATCCCCTTCTGGAAAAATGATGAAAATTGTCAATAGGGAGTTAGTTGAACAAAAACGCCCTTTGATGGAAGTTCATGGGGGGTTGCAAATGTTAGCCGCACCCCTACAAATATTACTTGCAATTACACCCATTTTGATGCTAAAATTTGTCCCTTCTTCTTGGTTAATCCCAAACAGATTACTTGAGCTTGCTATGATTGGCTACCTAGCATCACTGGCGGTAATTTTGCGTACATTTCCAAATTATGCAGAACGATTTGTAGGGGCGGCTTCCATGGCTCGTAGATTTCTAGTCAACGTAACTAGAATTAACTGGATGTTTCCCGTTCTAATTCTATGGCTAGTTGGCAGAATAATTGTAGGGGTTGCGTTTGACCTAATGCAACCTGATCTACAACAATGGCAGCAAATAGCACTTGAGAAGAGCATTATAGAGACCTTGATCCCGGTTAATGTCGAAGTCCCAGAAACTTCGTTTCTAGACCTGCTGGTCGCCCTAGCGGTTCTCCCCCTTGCCACATTCACAACAATGGCCGTACTAGGAGGGGGCAGGTACGACCTGCCTGATTGGCTTGTAAATAGTGACGAAAAATGGGTTAAAATTGATGATGAAGATGCACAAGATGCTTTATTGTTAGAAGGTGGAAATCAATCTGAAGAAGTTGAAGATGAAAGCAATGGAGAAAAAGATGGCGCGACTGATGATGAAAATAGTGCTCTTGTTAAAGGAAACAAATCAGAGGTTTTGTCAGCACTAGCAAAATCAAAAGAGAAAGTAATTTCGATTTTCGATGATGATTGATTTTGATTATTCCTTAATGCTCCCCTCAGCAATAATCGGGTGGCCATCAAGAAGTATCAATCGCAATCTCCCAACCCAGCCGTCCGCCCTAACTCTACCGAGATCCGGCCTAGGTTGAGATAAATGGGTGTATCTACACTCCTGGCAACGTACTGCAGTAACCTCCCATGCTAAATTAGGAATATTACAACAATTTTTTTCGCCAACTCTCAATTCATTTACTTGATGAATCAAACTATTCGAATAAGGGGTATTTGGAATACTAAAATCTTCATTTGGAATGATTCTTGACAATATTGCCCATCCGCCCCCAATGAATAGTCCAAAAATTAGTGGCGCTGGCTGGCTTTGAAGTATAATGAATCCAAGTACCAAAGGTATCATGGCAAAAAGAAAAGAGACATTCCAAATTGTTCTTAATATCAAAAGTTGGGACACTAGATGTTGATCTATGGGCTGAGGAGAAGGATATGGTGCTAGTTGACCATCCATTGCTCTGAGTCTAGGTATTATGGCCAAAGGCATCCTTGGTAAGAAAAGGGAGAAAATTAGACCTGAAATGAATAGAATAACTTGTCCAATCATTTAATCACCTAAAATTCGGAAGATTTTGTTGGGGGTGATGAATTGGAAACGCGCTCTAATACCGACTCTACTATGTCCATTGCGGCATCTATCTGTTCAACTCCGATAGTGTAAGCGAATCTGAGATGTCCCTCTCCCGCATCACCAAATGCTGAGCCCGGCGAACATACAACACCATCCTTCAGAATCTCTAAAGCGATGTCAACACTTGTCCAACCGGGAAAATCAAACTTAGGGAATACATAGAATGCACCTTCTGGCACATGACATGAGATTCCCGGCATTGCATTTAATCGCCGACAAATCAAGTCCCTACGTTGCCAAAAAGCATTTCTCATCTCAGCGGGATAATCCGAGGCCTTCTGTAAAGCAGCTAGAACTCCATACTGCATTGCATCGGTAGAGCAGGCGGTGATGTAATACTGCATCTTTTGAATCTGAGACATTATCTCAAGGCTAGATGAAAGGACATATCCTATCCTCCACCCAGTCATGGCGAATGTTTTCGAAAATGATTGAATCATGACTACATTTTCGTATCCTGCACCAAAAAAAGATACGTGAGGTTGATCGTAAATTATGCGATCATAAACTTCATCAGAAATCAACCAAAGAGAGTGGCGTCTTGCAAATTCAAGCAATTCGTCTCTTTGCTCAATAGTGATTGTTGCGCCAGTTGGGTTATTTGGGAAGTTGTATATTATTGCCTTAGTGTTTTCATCTACTAAGGACTCTAAACTCTCAATAGTTGGAACAAACTCATTTTCAAAAGTGCAAGGATAATACCTTGGCTCAGCACCAGTAATTACTGCGTGTGGCCCATATAACGGAAAGCAAGGGTCGGGGATGAGAATATTATCGCCTTCACCAAGAAAACATAAGCAGGAATTGAGGATTGCATTTGTCCCAGACATTGTAATGCAAACATTGTCTTCGGTCAAAGTTGAATCAAGATGTGACCAAAGACCTGCTATTTCAGATCTTAATTCAGGTAATCCAGCTGTTGTCGTATACTTGTTATGGCCGTCTTTCATTGCTTGGTAAAAAGCTTCAATTGAGGCTTCGGGTGGTTGGAAATCAGGCTCCCCAAGACCTAGGTGAATTGCATCTTTACCGGCAAGATCAAACATCTTGCGAACTCCAGTTGGTTGGATGGCTTTTGCTCTGTCACTGAACTCTGCCATGACCGGCCGAACCGTGCTAAGAATATCAAACCCCTGTTACAATTACAATGTATCAAATCTAGGGTTTTTGTTTAATCATCGTTTAGCCTGTCAATCAGTTCCTGCTTATTTCCACTTACAGAAAGTCCCCGTTGTCGCAATAAATCTTTCAATTCGTTGTTAGTCATTGATGGGTAATCTGTAAGAGTGACCAGTTCAGCATCTAGAACATCTCCCTGTTTCAGAGATACACCTCTCAACTTGAATATCGCACTATCCATCCTCCATCCAATTATTGCCGCGACCAACATCACAATTATTACAAAACCAATAGTGTACATCAATATACCACCGCTCTGTACATCCATCCCTTCACCACTACCAACAACTGAAACCAAGACTGGAAGTGATGTCATGTCTCCAGATACAGCTCTTACTTCCACGGTATGGTTGCCTTTAGAAAGTGCATTAGGGTTGAGGGAAATAGTCCAATTAAATGGAGTACCCGGCTCCAACTCCCCGGGCACCACCTCATAGGTCGCTTCACTCCAACCCCCTCCGTCAATTCGGAACTCGACTTTATCAATAACTCCTTGTTGAGCCCATGAATGTCCGCTCACTGTTGTGGTTTTATTCTCATCAAGAACAAGCAAATGGTTTTGTAGGTGAGGATCTATACTTGTACTCTGATTATTATTCCACAAATGTTGGGCTAGAATTACTGCCTCATAAGCATCAACCATTCCGTATCCAAAATCGCGATTCCAGTAAGGATCCACATCAGGTGCTGAGGCTGGGCCTCTACGCTCAGCTGTCTGCTTGAGAACCTCCTTGATTTGCAAGGGATCCAAATCTGGGTTTGCTTCCATTACCAGAGCGATTACTCCTGTTACAGAAGGAGTTGCATAGGATGTCCCGGAACCACGGCCAGTGTATGTATTGTCACTCGCGTCGCTGAATAGATTACTGCAACCGCCACTTGTGACACAGCCTTCAGCCTGAATGATATTTGTTCCAGGAGCTGAAACCTCTGGAATCAACTCATTGATTGGGTTGTTATCACCGTTATCTCGCCTAGGGCCTCTTGAAGAGTAGACAGCAATAGTGTCGTCATCCCTGACAATGGTATTTTTGTCATCAGTTGCACCGACTGTAATTGATAGGGAAGATGCACTCATGCCAGAGAGGCCATCGTTATCTTCACCATCATTACCAGCAGCATTTGAGACTGTCACACCCGCCTCAGTCGCTTCATCTAAGATTCTGCTGTGCATGTCTGTGCCATCCGAACCTCCGTTCTCATGACTAGTAATACCCCATGACAATGAAATTATGTCAATGCCATGTAATGACTCATCTACACCTGGCCAAGCGGTGTCTTTGTTGTCAATTATCCATTGAAGGCCATTCAACGCAGATTCATAGATATCCTGTTCAAAGAAATAATTCTCAAATGGGCCGGCACCAATATCAGTACCGATTCGAACATCAACCAAGGAAGCGTTTGGTGCGCTTCCGTAGTATTCTGATTGCGTCCCGTCTGCTTCAATACCAGTTGCTGCTGCCATCCCCATGCATGCTGTCCCATGTTGATTCCCATCATCTGGATCGAATGAGCCATCTGTCTCTCGGCCACCCGCCAACACACACGTTGGATCACTATGAACATAGCAAACCGCGTCATAACCAGCGATGTGCTTCCCTTCTAAACCGGGGTGCTCGCTGTCAACGCCCGTATCTGTCAAAGCGATATTTACGCCAATCCCACTAACACCTAAATCCCATGCACCAACTGGATAAAATGAAGAATTTCTCGCTTTTACAGCATGGGTCTGAATATCCCCATAGAAAGTTACTACTCCATAACGCTCAACCATTACAACTCCATCTAATTGTGAAAGACTCCAAACATCAGATGCATTTACTCCACCAATCAGAAGAGCATCGACAGAATGAACCATTAGTTTCACACTGTGACCTAGTGCAACTACTGCGGCCTCATCTTCAGAAGTAGGTGTGTGGCCATATGATAACCCCACATATACCATTCCTGTTTCATTCTCAAGTGAATCGTGGATATGATTTCTATTAGAGTCAAGAGATGAATGCTCCCACCATAGTAAATCGCCAAATGTTGGCATCGGTGTTTGAGTTGGAATTGTGGTGGAATCACCATCAACAATTAATTGAGCATAATGGCCTTCTGAAAGACGATTTGTTGTGGTTGGCTCAATAGAGCCAATGAGGGGCGTCATCAGCATCAATACCATCACGCACGCGTACACGCGAACTCGATTCACAATCCTCGGACATACAAGTTACATGAAAACTTCACGATACCAAGAATCATAGAATAAATCAGTTTGTTTAGTCAAAATTTGATTTCTCAAAGCCGAATAAACGTAGGTATGTTTGATATGGGTTGTATAATGTCGATATCACGCGTGCAAGACACTATGCTTTGAAATAGGCTCAAAGAGGTGATGAGGAAATGATTGGAAATTTAGTAAAAAATCAGAAATTAATTGTATTCATTGTTTGTTTTACAATGATTACGATTTCATGGACTTACATGATAGATAATGAACGAAATTTTCCTGAAAACCAAAGCCTTGAATTAGAGCAAGAAATACCTAGAATGGATACTAATGTGGGCACAGTTATCTCATTCAATACTACATGGACTGCGGCTAACTCCCCATACTACCTAAACAGCCCCGTATCTGTTCAGCAAGGTGTAAGA
>PBPH01000070.1 GCA_002725475.1 Methanobacteriota archaeon
CCTCTACTTGGTGGGCCGCCTCTACTTGGTGGGCCGCCTCTACTTGGTGGGCCTCCACTTGGTGGTCCCCCTCTGCTTGGCGGTCCGCCCGGGCCTCCGCTTGGACCACCTCTTGAGGGACCCGATGGACCTCTACGAGGTCCTGATGGTGGCCCTGCCCCACCTCTTCTAGATGGCGGTCCTTCTGAAGGTCCGATGTCTTCATCATCATCCTCAAAAATAGCCCCACAATTAGGACAAGCTGGATCTGAATCAACAACGGGGTAATGAGAACAGGCCTCGCAAGCAAATTTCTCCTCTTCATCTTCTTCAGGCACCTCTTCCTCTGGAGCGTCACCCCATACATGAGATAACTCGCCTTCTTTAGATGAGAATAGGGATACTGAAATTGAAAGTTCAAGTCCTTTGAGTGCCACTTCTGTACTGATTGCGTGGGAGAAAGCATTTGACAAATCCTGAGGTGTGTCTAGAACTCTTCCATCATCAACATAAGTCACATTTACACGAACAAGGTCATCCTCAACAGCAACTTGGGGTGATTCCACTGCCACACCTCTTTTTCGGGCCACTCTGCGTACTGCAACTTCCGCCATTCTTCTTAGCAAACCTACTGAAGGTGCATCGTCTGAACTTGGATTATCTCCAAGCGCCTCCTCTAGGAATCTAGCAGCGCCCCCTGAACTGGTTGCTTGTTCTTGTCTAAGATGTGAAGGGAGTTCAGAATTTACTTGAGACAATACATCGGTTGCAGTTTGTTGATTCATCTCCAGCCATTCATTTCTGGCGCTGCTCTTCTGCTCCTTCTCAGCCTCATTAACACGATCTACAATTTCATTTGTCCCTGTCACTGCTCCGCTAAATGCGGCTGCTAAATCGTTTGGTGAGTTTGTTTCTTGAGTAGATTCACCTTGATTAGAGTCGCCTTTCATTTGGAAAGCAAGGCGGTTAAGGGTATCAACATCCATGGGTTGTGAGGATTGAGCACCGCCCTCTGTATCATTGCCCTGAACTGCCTGAGGCGTAACAACTCCAAATGTACGGCCACCGGCCTTGGAAAGATCTTGTCTTGCACCACACTCTGGACAGAAAATTGAATCATCGGGAATCTCTTCTGAACATGCTTGACAATCCATCGGCCAACCCCCCTACAACCCTTCGGGTTGATTCACTCAATAAAAACGGTTGCCGCGAAAGTGGGTGATTATTGCTCCAATTTTAGAAAGTCACTACGCACTAGGACATTGCGACACCGCAACACATCAACAATCACGATTCGATGCAAGAATTTTCATGCTTCTTCTGCGAGAAAACATTGCAAAAAAAGTTTTATTTTTCAACCTTTTAATTTCTTTTCTTGAAACCTTAATTCGACTGTCTGAATCTAACACATTATTGCTTCTAAGCAATTTCAGTGTACGCTGACCTATTAGAACTGGTAACATGCATGCTGCACGTAACCTGAATTGCCCCGCGGGTAGCATTCCAATGTATTCTACTGCGGCATCTAAATGTCCAGATGCCTTGTCTAAATAACCGTCAAATAGGGGCCTAAATTGATCCATATTTTTAGATTCTAGTAAGTCATTAGGTTTCAAATTAATTTTGGCCAATGAAGATTCGGGAATATAGCAACGACCTAGACGTAAATCCTCTGGAATATCTCGTAAGATATTGATTAATTGTAAGGCTTTACCAAACCTCACTCCCGTTTCAAACAATCTAGCCTCATTTTCACCCCCAACTTTGAACATATGGTCAAGTGTCATATGTGTCCAAAACTCACCAACTGAACCGGCAACCCGATACGTATAGTCATCCAATTCATCTTCATTATCCAGAGGGGTGATTTGATTGTCTTTTATTCCTCCAAATCTTTTCAAATCGAGTGTTTGGCCACCAATGATTATTTCGAGGCAATCTCTAATTCTCTCCCTATCCGAACTAGATAAATCATCTAGGCAAGATATTGGTTTAGAAAAATTCTCCAATAATTTCTTCTCAGCAGGGTCGCTTTGTAGGGTTGCAAGATTATCTAAATCGGGTAGATTATTGCAGCGGCCTTGAATTTTATCCCCATATTGCCCCAATGCTTCCAACATCTCGTCTGTTGAATCACAATCCGAATCGGCAATGGTATCTGCAATTCTAGCTAGGAGATATAGAAGGCCAACCTGAGATCTGATTCTTTTTGGTAGAACCTTCAAAGTTAGATAAAAAGAGCGAGATGTGTCTTTGAGAAGAGTGTCAATTTCTTCATTGAATAAATTTGGCATGCCTCTCCCCATAATGGCCGGTGGGCCATTTGTTCTTGACCCTTGGGCATTTCTTTTCATGAAAAAACGTCGCTATGGGTTCTCGAAACGCCTGTATCGGCCCTATGGGCCGTGAGGTTCATTAAGAGTTGATAGTCACACTACCAACGAACCGCATGTCCGACAGCGCACATTTTGGTGACTCGCACATATTTGACGGAGGCGTGGCCAGAGAATCTAATATTCACCAAGACGAGCGCCTCGAGCAAATTCGTTCTGCAGTGGAAATCTCTAGAGAAGCCGTGAAAGCGGTTAGCATTACTGCAATTGATTTATTGAAAGAAATCCCGGCATTCATGGCTGGTCTAAACCTTGAAGCCGAACTAATAAACCCATTTTCTCATATAGAAGCACCCATTTGGGAAGAAGAAAGTGTTCCCACTGAGATGCTTGATGCCGCCTATGCATATTGTGAGTTACTTACGAGAAAGGAGGCTGGGAATTTCTATCATTCTTTCAAATATCTCCCAGATGACCAAAGAAGGGCAATGTGTGCATACTACGCTTTCTGTAGGCGTGCTGATGATATTGCCGATGGCGATTATGTTGATGTTTTCCCAGGAAGTGAAGGGGCTGAAGACCCGGAGGCAAGAGAATATAGAATTAGTCTGGAGGAATTGACTGGAGACAAGAGTGTTCTAGATGCACCAACCTATCGAGACAAACTCGCACAACTTTTCTTTTACAGAAAGAAATTATCTACGGCTTACAATTGTCACTCTTCAACAGATCCAATATTCATGGCACTAAAGGACACCGTATCTCGTTTTAATGTTCCAAGAGAACTTCTTGACGACTTAATATCTGGAATGGAGGATGACCTCTATACCAATCGCTATCGTACCTTTGATGAACTCTATCGCTACTGTTATCGAGTCGCATCTACAGTGGGATTAGTCTGTATAGAAATTTACGATTATGAAGACTCAAAGGCTAACGAATATGCAGAAGCATGGGGTATCTTCATGCAACTAACCAACATTTTGAGAGATGTGTCTGAAGATGCTAGTCGTAATAGAGTCTACCTGCCTCTAGATGATTTGGAGAGGCACGGAATTAAAGCGAGCGAGTTATCTACAGATATGTCTAATGACAAAAGATGGCATGCTTTCGTAACAGAGTTCATTGAGAAAATTGAGTCATATCACAAGAAGGCAATGAAACTGTTACCACTTCTAAACCGTAAAGCACGATATTCACCCGCAGCTATGATGGCATTTTATGCCTCCATTTTAAAGAAGATTAAAAAGCGTGATGGGAACATATTCCACGGACAGATTAAACTTTCAAAGGCTGAAAAGGTTACTCTAGCAGCTATAGTCTACACCAAGCAGCGGTTCCTTAGACTCTGAACGAAATTGGCACCCTGCCACTAAGGGGAGCAGTAAGCATAACAAGTTGATTAAAGAACGAAATAAATGAAGGTGAGCAGATGAGAGTAGCAGTTCTTCTTGATGACCGCTGTCAGCCGAAAAAATGTGATGACCAATGCCATACATTCTGCCCCCCTGTTCGCAATGGGCAGGAATGTATCGTTTTTCATGAAAAAACACACAAGCCAATAATCTCAGAACAACTCTGTATCGGTTGTGGAATATGTGTAAACAAATGCCCATTTGATGCATTGGTAATACACAATCTTCCGGAAGAATTGGAAAGCGATATGATTCACAGATATGATCGCAATGGATTTCGACTATTTCGCCTTCCTGCGCCTAGAGAAGAGAAAGTGGTAGGTGTGCTTGGACAAAATGGGATGGGCAAATCGACTGCCATCAACATTCTTTCAGGGCAGATGACCCCTAACCTAGGTGATTGGTTAATCGAAGCGGCTGAATGGGATGATATAATCCAATCATTGCCTAAAGGGGAGTTAAGGGATTATTTGACAACGGTTGCTGGCACCGGCGTTCGTGTTGCACTTAAACCACAGTATGTTGATCACATCCCTAAGGCATTCAAAGGAAAAGTTGGTGAATTATTGAGAGGGGTTGATGAAAGGGACTCAGTGGAAGAAATCACTACAGAATTAGGAATCGATCACCTTCTTGAAAGAAACTTACCCCAACTATCAGGTGGAGAGTTGCAACGGGTTGCAATTGCTGCTACACTACTCAAAGATGCAGATGTATACTTTTTCGATGAACCTTCATCATATCTAGACATCTTTGAAAGAATGAGGATGGTCAAGATTCTACAAAATTTGTCTGCTGGACATCGAGTTATCGTAATTGAGCACGACCTAGCAATTCTAGATGTTCTATGCGATTTGGTTCATATTGTATATGGAAAAAGAGCCGCATTTGGAATTTTTACCCCTGCACGTTCAACTCGCAAAGCAATTAATTCATATCTTGATGGTTTTTTAGTAGAAGAAAATGTTAGAATAAGAGACAAACCAATTTCTTTCGTTCGCGGCTCAATAAGGGCTGAAGAAATTGGATTACCCATCTTAGAATGGGGGAATATCGAGAAAAAATTGGGGGATTTCAAACTAACTACAGGAGAAGGAAAATTGCATGAAGCCGAAGTGGTAGGTGTAGTGGGCCCAAATGCAACTGGTAAGACTACACTTGCAAAGATTTTCGCTGGTGAATTGGAGATGGATGAAGGTTGGAGCACTATGGAAGCAAAAGTTTCCTACAAGCCACAGCATATTACAGCTGAATTCCCTGGAACCGTCCGAGAGTGGCTTGATGCTGAAATAGGAAATATTTGGCATGTTGGAGAATTCCAAACTCGAGTAGTGAGGCCACTTGAAGTTGATACACTGCTGGAACTCGATGCTAGACGATTGTCTGGAGGGGAATTACAGGCTGTTTCAATTGTAATCTGCCTTGGCAGAGATGCCGATATCTACCTACTTGATGAGCCAAGTGCCCACCTAGATGCAAATGCTAGAATGGAGGCTGCTAAAGCTATTCGTAGAACCATGGAGATGAACGAAAAATCTGCATTGGTGATAGATCACGACATTTATTTCATTGATATTGTTAGTGATTCACTACTTGTTTTTGAAGGAGAAGGGGGAGTCAATGGAAATGCAGTAGGTCCGCTGTCACTACGCAAAGGAATGAACAGATTCCTCAAGGGTGTTGGTGTCACATTCCGCAGGGATCACGATTCCAAGCGGCCACGAATTAACAAAGATGCTAGCCAAAAGGATCGAGAG
Source organism: Methanobacteriota archaeon (assembly GCA_002725475.1). Taxonomy (GTDB): domain Archaea; phylum Thermoplasmatota; class Poseidoniia; order Poseidoniales; family Thalassarchaeaceae; genus MGIIb-Q1. The sequence goes on from PBPH01000070.1 coordinate 5,485, forward strand.
CAAAAGGCTAGAGATGATTATTACTATAGTTGAGGTAAAACAATGCCTGTAGTACTTCCACCCGGGGCCGGTTATTTAGGCAAAAGTAGGCGTAGAATTTCTGCTAGTGGATTGGTAACTTGGGAGAGATGCCCAAGACAGTGGCATTACCGCAGGAGAATAGGATTGAATGATGCCACGGTCCCTGAAATGATAATTGGCCTAGTCGTTGAAGATGCTCTATGCGGACTATTCATGGAACGCTTTGAGGTTGAAGGACCTACTCCAGGAATTTCAAGTTGGGTGAATTATAGTAGGGAGCAGAGCGGATTGAGCAAAATTACTGCAACAGATGAAGTGATAATTTCAGATATTAATTCAATAAATAATTGGATTTATCTTGTAATCCCGTCATTAGTTAAAGAGGTTCAGAGACTTCTAAAAAAGAGGTGGAATGAAAAAAATTGGACTGCTATAGGTAGGGATATTTCAGAAGTAAAAGATGAAAGAATAGAAACTCTCCTCAAAGGAGGAATCGAACTCCAATTAGAAGAAGTGGAAAACTGCTTCAACAATCAAGGAGGACCTTACCTAGGACAATATCGGGCAACTGGTGACCCATTTACCGTGCCTGCACCCTGCTGGGATGAAGAACCTGTTAAACCTGGTGAAAGTTCAAACAGAATTGCAAACTCTGGCTTCCAAACCGACAAACCTGTCTCCGCTTGGGAGGCATGGGAGATTGCGAGACCATGGGTAAAAGATCCACGAGTTGCAGAACCACAGAGGCTCTTTCACCCTGAGGGGTGGGCCGCTGGCGAAATGGATTTAGTTCATCGATGGGATGGAAAAATAAGGATTTGTGATATTAAAGCCAGTGCAGGTACTAGCGGTTATTCAACTGGTCTTGCCAACCAACTTAGATTCTACCAATGGCTATGGAAAATCACACGAACACACCCCGGTAGGCCAGAGGTTGGAATCAACGGGGGGGAACTATCTGGTTTGGAAGGTTGGTATCTAAATGGTCCTCATAGGAAAAATATTGATTTGCTAGACGAGGAAACACTCTCCAGTGAAGCATCTCGCTGGAATCTTATTCACCAACAAATGACTCTATCGGGCCTTCACCCCACCCACTTAGCCCCTGCAGACCCTGCACCATGGGTCACACACGCACCTGGCGGAAAAGCGCTCACTGTTGAAGATGAAGAGGGTGCAAAGGAATTGACATGCGAAAGATGTACAGCAGTTGCATTTTGTGATGCCTCGCCTGAAAAAATCCGCTCCAAGGCCCTCTCCGCCCTTACCTCTCCAGAAATAGGAAATTCTGAGAATCTGTTGAAAGAACTCATTCCAAAGCCGCCTTGCACAAATATTTCATCAATTCCTAGAAGGTTGAACGTAAAAGGCGAGGTGAAAGGGCATTGGGGGCCACTATCAAACCATTATGGAGAAGAAGTTCGGGGTGCTACAATTGTAGTTGGAGATACAATTGTTGTAATTGAAGAAATGGGTTCAGAATCATTTGGAGAAATTCCAGCTGGAAGTGAGTTGGCTCTTCTAGATGTGGCTCCTGGTTTGTGGAGAGGGATGACTCGATTATATCTTGACGAACATAGCCAAATCAAACCCGTAAGTGAAGTGGAAGATATCGAATTCACAAGATTGGGCCTTATTCCAACTAAAGCTAACCTTTCTGGTCAAGTTGTTAGTAGAGGGGGCACTAATGGAGTAAATGCATCTGGAAAACCATGGTCGATGTCTACTTTGCATATTTGGGATGGTGAATCTGTAGTTGAAGTAGTTGCATTTGGTTCCGCTATTAATCGAACATTTGAGGAAATTAGAGTAGGTGACCAAATTCGTATCCTCTCTGCTGAACTTGGGTGGAGAGACGGAGTACCACAAGTAAGGATAGACCAGAGACAGACCCGAATACAAGTAAAATGAGAAATAAGGAATCTGACTGATAGGTTCAAGACCCCCCGCCTCAAAGAAGTGGTGATGCCTGTTCTCGACCCACCCGAGGATGACCCTATTGGGCCTTACCGGAGACTGTCATACTCTCAGTCAGACACCCACCGAAGATGCCCAAGAATGTGGTACCATAGGTATGTTCTAGGATTGTTAGGGGGAACACCACCCATTTTTGCAATGGGCCATGCAGTAGAGGGGGCACTAAATCGAGTGATGCGGGATTGCCCTGCATTGGTTGCATCTGATGCTCCATCTGAAACTTTTGATTCTCCTTTAGATGAATATGACAATGGAGCTGGGAATATGGTGTTAAGGCCATCAACTCATTCTGATGCTAAATGGCCCGCATTGAGAATAATGCCTTTGCCAAAATCTGTTTGGCCTAATAATCGAAAAGCTATGACTGAATGGGCTAAAGCACGTGCAGAAAGGCATTTTGAGAGAGAATGGAATATTGCACGAGAATCATGGGAAGAAGACCCAAATCGAATTGGTGATTGGGATTCTTTTGAGGACGCTAGGAAGGAAGATGCTTTGGAGATGGTCTATGCTGGAATTGAATTTCATCTAGATGAGGTTGAAGATTGTATTTCTGCTAAAGGCGGCCCGTTTTTTGAAAATTGGCGGATTGGAAAGCATCGTCCAAAATGGCCAGCTCCAGACGGTTTGCCATATAATTATTCTAAGCCACACATTTGCGCAGAATCAGAGGGTGAAATCACTTGGAACGAGGCTTGGGAAGTGGCTAGGCCTTGGTTCTGCGACCCAGATGCTGGTCTTTTTGCATTATCTGCAGTGCATCCAGAAGGTTGGTTACAGGGTGAATACGATCTAGTTTACAGATGGACCGGCGAAATAAGGATTCATGATGTAAAAGCAAGTCTCGGCACATCAGATTTTTCATTTGGTTATCCTGAACAGTTAGCAACATACGCTTACCTTTGGTGGGCAACTCACGAAAGAAGAGAAATGGTTACTGAATTGGAAATTTGGTATCTTGGAGTACCAGTGAGAAAGAAAATACCACTTCCTGATGAAGATGCACTTCTGAGACTAGAAAGAAGATTGAAAATACTTCATCAAAATCTTAAATTGACAGAAAAACATCTAGAAAGGAATTTCCCAGGGACACCTGCACCTGTTAGGGCATTCCTCCCTGGTGGTGAATTTTCAGATGTTGAACCTAAGGTGGGAATGGCTAGATGTGAGTCTTGTGATTATCAAACAATTTGCAGTGATTCTCCACTAGAAAAAGAATTACCAACGGGCGGTGAAAGAAGATTTGCTGTAAGTTCTCAGGCTAAAGTAAACTGCACTCCAATTTCTGAAATATATCCATTTGTGACTCTTTTCGGAACAGTTAGAGAGCCGAACATGGTCAAGCAGTGGCCTACTTTTGAAAAGGAGTATCTAGAATTTTTCCTTGACTTAGGGCCGAATGAATGGGTGGCAGTCGTAGTAAAGAAAGATGACCCCGAACTACCAAGCGAATTTGAACATGGAGCCATGATTAGAATTAAGAGAGGAATTGTAGCTTCTGGATGGAGGAAAGATTTAGGAAATCATATTCGTATAGATTTATCATTTTCAAGTAGTATCGAAATAGCAACTTCCTCCAAAGGGGGGGATGCACGTTTTGCAGATCTAAGACCCTATTCTTACAATATCAATGCAAAGATATTCAATTTTGACCACCGTGAAAACAAATGGGGTTCCCGTTTGATTGATTCTTCTGGAACCATAGCATTCCAACTATGGGGGGGTGAAGAAAAGGCGAATTCTTTGCTTGAGGGATATTCACCGGAAAGAGGTGATGAAGTGGTACTTGTAGGGGCGCGGGCTAAAGATCAATTTGGAAAAATTGTTCTAGAAGGTAGAGTAACCAAGAATTTCTCAACTAGGTTACGGCCGGCACCTGAAAATGATTGAGCAAACTTATTCCGAAAAATGGATTCGGGTTGATTAAGCCGAGATCGCATAGCCCGGTATTGCGGTGGATTCGAAATCCACTGTCTTTTGACGCGGGGGTTCAAATCCCCTTCTCGGCGCTAATCTTGATTTTTAATCCAATTATAATTCATTTAAGGGGGCGTTTTTTATCCAATTGGTATTGGGAAAGGTGGAGGGAGTGGTTATGCAACCTGGTTCCAATCAGAATCCTACAATGCAAGATAGTGTTGTTGCAGGGGATTTGCATACTGGAAATGTAACCCATAATCACTATCATACCGCTCAACAAATTCAACCACAAACCATTGTAGTTCACCAACAAATACCATCACAACCAGTAATAATGCCACATTATCAAATTCATCAAGGAAATCAAAAGGATGTATTAGTGGCGTACATATTGTGGTTTTTCTTGGGCATATTTGGAATTCATCGATTTTACCTAAATAATGTGCTAATTGGGTTGTTGTATTTATGCACCCTAGGGCTCTTTGGGATTGGATGGTTAATTGATTTGTTTCTAATTCCTGGAATGGTGAAAAGAGAGAATATGATGTTTATTCGATAATTTTTGAAATGAAACCTATTTCTTTTTCAATTCTTACTTGCACAAGTTAATATTCAAGTGTTTTTAGCCACTCATATGCCTGTGCTGATTACCATCATTCATGAAGGGGAAACTGAAGAGCACCGGTGCGAGGAAGGGTTGTTAATTTCGGAACTACTTGAAAAAATGGAGATTCATCCAAGTACTGTTTTGGCAGTTCATGAGGGAGTAATTGTCCCACATGATAGCCAATTAAATGGTGATTTGACGCTCGAATTGATTATTGTTTCATCTGGTGGATGAAAGTTTCAAGCATAGAATGCTTGAGAATCTGCTTCACCCATTTCAAACTCAATAGGTAGTTCAGCGATTTCATCCAAATCAAAGAAAGCCCTCAATTTCTCTGCAGTTTCTTGAGTATTGTCCAATTCCAACCCTAAATTCATGTCAAATGATTCATTCAGAAACTTAACCATCCTATCTGCTGCAACTGTGTCTACGCTTGTCCCCACAGTCTCAGCAATCACGCAGGTCGCCGCCTGATCAAATGTTGGGGCTAGGGATGATACCATGCCAGTCATTCCAATTATTCCTGATGCTGGATGCTCCCTTGAAACCTTGAGCCCCATCCCTTCCATTTCCTTAGCGTCCTCAATAGAAGGGCATACAACATGAACTGATTCGCATCCTGGTTCTGATGACAGACCGGCTAGAATCAAAACCCTCCCTATCTCTGCATCTTTGCAAGTTTGTAGTAGGAAAGATGACACTTCGAACTGTCCAGCAGGAGAAATCGGTTGAAAATTACTCGATAGTGTTAGGATAATTTGGTCGCTTGGAAGTGTCACAGCATGAATGTCAAAGCAAGGAGGGACCAGCAAACCATCTGAATCAAGAGTTGCATGAGGTGGTAAATCTGGATGAAATATCCTAGCAATTAGTTTTCCTTCATATTTATTCACAACACTATCGACTACTAATTTTCCTACGTTCCCTACACCAGGAACCGCATGTAATAACAAATCACATGATGGCAATCCTTCATTATCATGGTACCATTTAATTCGGGACCTACTCATTAGAATCACCCTTTTCCTTCTTTGGACTTGGGAGATTATCTACCCATTCAGGATCTGTGACTTTCTCGTATTTTCTACGGCGCTCGGATTGAGGATCCTGGGGTGAAAATTTGAGTGGCCCCGCAGCTTGTGCCACCCCTCCACATTCCTTGCAAGTTGTAGATAGGCCATACGAGCCACATTCTCTGCATTTCTGCATCTTTGATCGAGCCATAGCAGTCCCTTAATTCGTTATCCGAAGCATAC
>PBPH01000071.1 GCA_002725475.1 Methanobacteriota archaeon
GTCCTTTCACTGAAGGGACCCCCATGCTTTCTAAGCTGTTAGCAGCAATGCAAACAAAGACCGCTTGGTTGGTCTTGCTTGGTTGTATTTTACTTCCACTTGGCGATGGTTTTGAAGCGTGGTTCTCTGCTTACCTTGTAGAAGTTCAAGATATGGATGGCGCTCAAATTACTTTCTGGTGGAACATATTTGCTGTAATCAATTATCTTGGTTTAGCCGGTCCTTGGTTATCTGATATTTATGGTCGAAAAAGGAGTCTGCGTGTTTTTGCTATTGGGGCAGTTGTCAGTTATTTAGTACTAGGATGTTCCATATTATTTGGTCTCCCAGGAATAGTTACACTTGTTATTTGGATTCCTACTCTAGTTCTCACAGATTGGATGATGTTTACTTTCATCACAACTTGGGCGGATATTGCAGATCCAAGATTGGGTGGCACTCATATGTCAGTTTTCCAGACTGCCCAAGCACTTTCTGCCACATTTGTTATGGTTGGTCTGGGGGGTTTGATATTGATGTTGAGTAACGATTCCTATTGGTTACTGTTCATGCTCGCAGCAGTAGGGCCTGCTATTGGTTGGTACATCTTTAGTAATCTTAGATTAGGTGATGATGAATTAGGTAGTGACCCATGGAATCCTCCATTTTTACCCCCCGTAGTGCCTAATATTATTGATGCTGAATTGGAGGACAATTCATGATTGGATGCCCATTCTGTGAAATACTTCAAAATAAGTCTCGGGAGATTATTTGGGAGGATGGCCTCTCATTTGCAATTAGAGATGCTTATCCGATTTCCCCTGGTCACACATTAATAATTCCAAAGCGCCATGTTGATTCATTTTGGGATTGTACTCAAGATGAAAAGATGTCCTTGATTTCAGGTGCAGATTGGATAAAAGAGGATTTGCAAATCAGTTTCCCATCAGTCGATGGATGGAATTTAGGAGTAAATGTAGGGGCGGCGGCTGGGCAATCCGTATTTCATGTCCATCTTCATGTCGTGCCACGTTTTGAAGGAGATGTGGAAGATCCAACAGGCGGAGTCAGAGGTTCGATGCCAGGTGAAGCTAATTACCACTCGGCGTGAGATCCATCAGGATTTTGCCAAATGGTAGGTGGATGAGGATTCCATGAATCTAAGTGCTCTTCTATTAGGTGTTCCTGAACTTCAATTCCCAAACCATTCCCCTTAGGTAGTTCAACCATTCCATCCTCTATCTTAAACGGCGTTTCAAGTAGATTGAATTTCCAATTTGCTCCACCCCCCGGGGTGCCTCCGCCAGCAGCACCACCTAACGATTGGAATTCTTGGAATTCATGCGCTGGGCTAGCTGCTGCTACTTGAAGGGATGCAGCAAACTGAATGGGGCCATATGGGCAATGTGGTGCCAGTGAAACTTGAGCGGCTTCACACATGGCACCTATTTCGATTCCAGCTCTAATGCCTCCAACCAAAGAAAGGTCTGGTTGAATTACAGCCGCAACGGGAGAAGGAAATAGATGATCTGCAAATTGCCTTTTTGTGAGCAACCTCTCGCCGGTTGCTAATGGTATTCTCTGTTCAAGGTGTAATTGCTGTAAATCCCTCAAATGATGTTCGCTTCCATCAGGTAGGCAAGGTTCCTCAACAAATGATATGTCAAAAGGTTCCAACATGGGGAGAAGACGGCGGCTAGCCGAAGGCGTAAGTCTGCCGTGCAGGTCGATTGCTAATTTTGCACCCCCAATAACATCTCTAATCACCTCAATTGTGTCAATTATTCCTTGTAATTCTATATCAGATGGTGTTGAATTAGTAGGTCCTGCTGGACTGACCTTCACCATGTTTAGTCCTTCGTCAAGTGCAACCTTTCCAGATTCTGCGAATTCTTCTGGGTTTCTACCCCAGAGGTTGCGATAGACCATCACTTTGTCCCTGACTGGCCCTCCAAGTAATTCGTAAGTTGGCATACCAGCGATTTTTCCATTTAAATCCCATAATGCCATTTCTAGGGCGCTAATCGCTGTGTTCAGAACAGGGCCGTCACGCCAAAATCTACCTTTATGCATCTCTTGCTTTATCCTCTCAATTCCAGTAATTTCTCTACCGGTAATTCGTTTACAAATAGATTTTAGTGCCGCCTCAACTTCATCATGAAGATCCCCAATAGCTTCCCCCCAACCTACTTCGCCATCTTCGCTCTCAATTTTTATTAGAAGCCAGCGAGGTGGGCACCTGACTACATTTGCCGAACGAATAATCATCTCATTACACCTCTTCTTGCTAAGATTTGACTGCTTAGAAAATCAGCGTCTTCAATCGTTAGACTTCCTCCAAGACCACACGCGAAAGCACCCGCATCTAACCAATCGATAACATCTTCAGATTTCACTCCACCTGTGGGTAAAGTATGGACTTGTCTAAGTGGTCTAGGCAATTTTTCCAGCATCTCAGGAGACCAGTTTGTTGCAGCAGGATAGAGTTTGACTAACATCGCCCCCGCAGTATGGGCTTCCCATAATTCTCCAGGAGTTGCTGCTCCAGGTACTGCCAGAATGTCCAATTCATGTGCTAGTTGTATAAAGCCATCCGGATTGACTGGCGAAAGTGCAAAATCAGCACCCCATTCTGCTACCGATGGTAGAGCAGTTGGTGGATGCATCACAGTGCCTACCCCTAGCATCACGTCATTGTCTAGTTGTTCTTTCAGAGTTGTAAAAACCATTGCAGCATCATTGCTATCTAACGTTACTTCTAGCACCTTGGCTCCAGCATCGGCTAATTGTATGCCCCTTTCGATTAACGCCCCAGGTTCGTCACCACGCAGGATTCCAATGAATCCAGCTCGGCCAATTCGCTCCAGATTCCACTCTAGCGACAATGCTTCACCCATCCTGCAAGAGGTCGTACTCCCCTTCAATTAATTCCCATCTTGATAACTCTTCTCGAGTAACATTACCCAAGTCTCCGAAGGTCTGTTGAGTTAGTGCAGCGAGTGTATCTCCACGCCTACAGCAATTGATAGGATCTAATCCTTCCAACAAACCATCCACGAACCCAGCAAGCCATGCATCCCCTCCTCCTAGTGGTTCTAATGGAGTATGATTTACTGCCATTTCCTTAGTCGAATCGACTCCTTTTGAATGGGCTACTGCGCTCCATCTCTTCTGCACTCCATTCACATCTTCTTTCCAAGTGCATGCGAGGAAAGGTAGATTCAATCTGTTTCGTAATTGCACTAACATTTCTAGGTTATCTTCTCCAGTAAGTGTGGTCAGATTCGAAGGTGATAATATCAATAAGTGAATTTGCCTAATTCTTGGCTCTACTTCGCTCCAAAGTTCTTCAAAAGTGCCTAGTGGCGGCCGATGATTCAAGTCTAGGGCTACTAGAGTCCCGTCCAGTTCTGAAAATGTCATTGCAGTTGCCCAGTTGGATTTAGGGCCATCACCTAGAAGAGGCGTGATTCCGCTAATCACTAACCAACGTGCTCCATTGATTTCTTGCCGCCAGTTAATTTCGTCCGGCTTTAGATTAGCGAATGCCGAGTTTGCACGATTGTATGAGACATTATTTTTCCCTCTTATAATTCGATATTCTCCAACTGGATGATTTGAATTTATGATTGAAATTTGAGCGCCACTTTCAATCGCAGGGGTTGTAATCGCCTCAGCAGATTTATCATGAGGTAATGCAGAGATCCATTTTACAGAAACGCCTAATTTAGCTAATGAACAGGCAACATTGTATTCTGCACCACCGGGTGTAATCTGTGATTCCCCTAATTGATCTTTAGAGTACCTCAGCATTGCTTCACCAAAGCATACAACCAGGCTAGTTTGGTCGGTCACACTTACGCCACTAGGAGATATGGCCTAACATTTTTGTATCCACAAGTTCAATGGTGATACACCCTCTCGGAGAATCGATGGGCGAGGAGCAGGACCTGGGAAAGACTCTCATGACGATTGGAATCCTAGTTTTTTGGATACCACTTTCTATGGAATTGTTTGACCTATGGTTTATTTCTGTGATAGGTGCCTTTATTTTCATATTCGGGGCAGTTATGAAGGCAGGCACATCTTCAGATACGTTAGCTAGAACTGCAGCAGTAGGAATTAATCAACACCTACCCACATCAAGAGCAGAGGATTTCCTAGAAAGGGTTGTGCGTGTAGCAGATAATCCTGATACTGCTGTTATGTCAATAGGGCAACAACCAGAAGGGACACGTGCAACAATGTCAGGAATTTTAAGCACAGAATTTGTTTCCGAGGCTGAATCATATGTCATGAATTCCAGCGTGGATCAATTTAGAAATGATGAATACGATGAATTTTCACTGCACGATCATGAAAGAGTGTTGCCACTAGAAATGGTTAACCCGGTATATTGTTGGTCCAACCCCGAAGACGAGTGGGCGAATCCAACCAAATATTGGTAAAATCGCATTTTTTTTCTGATATTTTCTTTTTTGTGTATTTTTCTTCTCTCCGTCGTCTTGAAGGTTAGTTGCGTTTTCGCCAATTTGGGGGGAGTACATGTCTGTAGCAGGAAAGGCCAGAAAAATCACCACAAACACTCTCCAAGAGATGAAATCAGTTGGCGAAAAAATCACCATGTTGACAGCATACGATTATTCATTAGCTAAACTAGTTGACAAAGGAGGAGTTGATGTAATTTTAGTAGGTGACTCAGCATCTAATGTAATGGCTGGGAATGATACGACGGTGCCAATCACTCTTGAACATATGATCTATCATGCACAATGTGTTGTCCGTGCAGTTGATCGAGCGCTGATTGTTGTAGATATGCCATTTGGTTCATATCAAGGAAATTCAAAAGCAGCATTAGATAATGCGATTAAAATCATGAAGGAAAGTGGTGGCCATGCTGTAAAATTGGAAGGTGGGGCAGAGATTGTTGAATCCATTAAGCGGATATTATCAGCAGGAATTCCTGTGATGGGGCATTTGGGGCTTACTCCTCAGTCAATATACAAGTTTGGAACTTACACCGTGCGCGCACGCGAGGATGAAGAGGCCTCAAAGTTAATTTCTGATGCTAAGCTGTTAGAAGAAGCTGGTTGCTTTGCAATAGTATTGGAAAAAATTCCAGCAGAACTAGCAACTAAAGTTTCGGAAGCTATTAGCATCCCTACAATTGGTATTGGTGCAGGTGCAGGATGCGATGGTCAGGTACTTGTCTTGCACGATATGTTGGGTATTACTATGGATTTTAGTCCAAGATTTCTACGCCGTTATCTCAACCTCTCTGAACAGATTGAATCAGCAATTAATTCCTATGTTGATGATGTTAGATGTGGTGACTTTCCAAATGATGATGAACAATACTAGAATGTAAAGTCATGTTTTCAAACTAGAATTTCACTTAATTCTCTCCCATCCAACTTCTCTAAACTCCCATAGAGATGGTTTTCCATTTGAATCAAAGTACCACCCCGACTCACCTTCTTTCGTGCCAGGTAATGCTTTCAGAACGGTCCCATCTTCTGTACGGGGTCCAAGTGTGGCAGAATCTTCAACTTCTTCTTCAATTTCTTCTTCAAGTTCTTCTCCAACTTCTTCATTTTGTTCTTCCATTTTGTCTTCATTCTCCTCATCACCTCCCCATTCATCGTCCCAAGAATCCCAATCACTTCCATCTTCAGATTCATCAGATTCGTTTTGTAAATCATCATCCCATACTAGATTATCCGATGATTCAGTTGCTTCAATAATGGTATTTTCCAAATCATCTTTACTCTCTTCCTTTTCATTTTCTTGTTCAGACTCTTCACCTGTGGGGGTAAGATCTTTTTCTTCAATATCTATTTCTTTTTCCTTTTCTGTAGTTATATCAGGGAACATTGAGAGCGCATTGCTCAACGGCGATTCATTCTTCTCTTCATCTATTTCTTTAGGTTGTTCGATTGCAGGTGGATTTGCGTTTTGTTCTTCTATCGCATTTGGTTTTGCAGCTATTCCAACCGAGGTGCTACCTATTTGTTCCCATCCATATCCTGGTGGTGTGACTTGATGAGATGGGTCTTCCCACCCATATTTTGATTCTGAACGGACAAAAACCCCTGGGACCGGTTGAGGGGATGACGAGTTGGAAGCGATCCCAGTTCCAAACATAAACGAAGGAGGAGGGGGTGTGGGGGCCATTCTCTTTTTTCCGATATTTGTTCTTGGCATTATTGAGGGTGGTGGTGCAGGCATATTCATCCCCATGGGGGGTGAGTTCCCCATCATTGGCAAAGGCGTATTTTGGGTAATTGTTACTTCAGGAGTAAATGGTTCCTCAGACAACGGCTCCTCCTCTTCCTCATCATATTCCTCATCCTCATCGATTTCATCAGATAGTCGTTTTACTCGTAAATATGCAACAATTAGAACTACAGAAATGAGAAGTGCAATTAATAGTGCTCCAGCAGCAATGACTTGAGTACTACTACCAAACTGACCATCAAGTAATGTTGGTTGAACATCAATGTAACCACTACCATTTGCATTTTCATATGTCGCTTTGATAACTTGTTGCTCTCCTCCATTATCAAGGTGTAAGGTCCAACTATCATCATTACACTCAGTTCTCCCAGCAGTTGAAGTAACAGTTACGTCACATACTGGTATTGCAACTCCATTTCCACTAATATCAAATCCCCTTAGTGAGAAAGGAACCGATTTCCCCTGAATTCCTCTATCGGTAACAGTAATCTCGATATTATCCAGAACTCCAGGTGTAACAAAAACGAGAATTGTGTATTCATTCTCGCCGACAAAAGCATGAAGTTGAGTCCAATTTACTCCAGCAGCACGATACAGATAATCTCCATCACCTCCACTTTCTTCTATACTTCCAAAATTCGCATCAATTTCCCATATTGGGTTGTATGTGTGCCATTCTCCACGTACATCTAGGCCTTGTACGTGAAGGGGCAATGTCTCACCAGTCGTTACTGTGAGATACCACTCCCCATCGTTGGTTGTTACGTTGAGATCTATTGGGTCGGACCATTCAACTTGCACTCTAATTGAAGATGGCCGCCCTCCTGCTTCTGCAAGAATATTGTGCTGTCCCTTAGTGGTTGGTACAAATGTGAGATTATTTTCGTCAATTGATTCCTGCCCAGAAGCCCCATCAACAGACCAATTGAAAGTAGCATCCTCGATAATATTCCCATCTAAATCAGTAGCAACAGGGGTCAGTTGCAGCACTTCTCCAGTAAGCATTGTTGTATCATGGCCTTCAATTTCTACTAATGAAATTCGGCCAGCTCGTACGTCAATTGTTACTTCGTCAGACATGTTGATGTTTCCATTTTCAACTCCATTATACTCGCCATGAACAGTCCAATTACCTACTAATGTCCCATCAAATGTGGTATGTTCTCCAGAATAATTTGAGAGCCATGACATGGCTTGAGGTGCTAGAGTAGACCATTGCCCCTCTACTGGCCAAAGGTTTCCTCTGACATCTGAAATCGACATTGACAAATCTATTATTTCATCAGATGTTATAATTGTCCTGTCTATATTTATGACTAAATCAACCCCTATCCCCCTAGACACATTAACATTCCATGAAGATTGTAATCCATCAACTGAGACACTAATGTCAAACGTACCTATTGGGCCTGGGTGCCAAACAGCAGGTTGATGGACGAACCCACCAGTTGTAGTTTCAAAACCAGGTAGCACGTTTAATCCAGAACCTTCTGGTATTGTCCAACCTGAACTAGGAACGAATAGCGGAGCGGTATTTCCTCGCGAATCCCTTTCCATAACTAGAAACTCAATTGTTTCGTCTGCAGTTAAATTATTCTTGTTTCCAATTAATTCGATACTTTGAGTTGCCCCTATGGTGACAATTACCTGAATTGAAGCAACGGCATCTGCAGCGCATGCCCAAACAGTATGGTTACCAACTGAATTTGGATAATATATTGCATCTCCACCGCCTTGCGGATTGATACTTCCGTCACTAACACTCCAATCAGGACTACCTCCAAGGGTATTTCCGTCAGAATCTTTGAGAGTTGCAGTAAAAATTCTACTTTGATCTGCTGGGAGGGTCACAGGACCGGGCGGTAATATCGTAATGGAATCGGTATTGCTAGGGCCCCCGCAAGGTGTGGTGACAGATTTCCCTTCAGAAAATTGGTTTAATGTGCTGGGATCCAAATATATTGTAGTCAGTGAAGTGGAAAATAGAATAATTAGGGACAAAAGAAGTGTTGCTTTTCTAATCATTTTTTTCACCCAGTCCTATGCCACTGCCCATCATCGTCAATATCCCAACGAGAAGGGTTACCTTCCCAATCTAGATACCAACCAGCTTCTCCTTGTGTGGTGCCAGGCATCGCTTTCATCACACCCTTTTCTCGCACATCATCTTGTTTATTTTCGCCATCTTCAATTTCCTTGGAATCATCAACAACTTCCTCTTCAATGATTTCTGGTTCAGGGTTTATTTCTTCGTTTTGTTGCTCATCGACTTCAATGTTTTCTTGGATATTTTCTATGTTTGATTCCAAACTTTTTGGATTTCTTACCGACTCATCATAAATTTGTTCATAAGCGGCTATTTGTTCATCATTCCATCCTTGGCTTCTACCCCATTGCCAAACCTGTTCAGTCGTCCATGGGGATTCATCAAGTTGTTCTTCTGATTGCAATTCAGAATCATCGTCCTTAGATACGTCTTCTGTTTCTGCTATTTGCATTTGCACATTCGCATGATTTTGCTGCTGCATTACTGGTGAATTCATCTGCGCTTGATTATATCCTGACCAACTCGCATGCCCTAGTTGTGGGAATCTCTGATTGAATGCTTGTTGCGCAGCAGCTCTGGCTTTCTTAGATGGCTTATATCCAGCCATGGGGTCGAAATTAGTTTGTTCTTCTTGAGTTTCTTTGCTACCAAAATGATGTTCTAAAGCAGCTCTTTCAGTGTTCCCTCTTCTCTTAAGTAAAAATAGGAGAAGTACGAACATTAGAATTACTGCCGTAATTGCAGTCCATAATGAAGTAGCGAAACTAGAGTCTCCAAATGCTCTCAATGGATCTGCTGAGACGTCAATAAAAGCCTCCCCTTGAGCAGAATCATAATTTGCTTGAATTCTTTGTTGGCTACCGGAATTTTCTATTACCATTTGCCAATAATTTCCCGAAGAATGTCCAAAACTACCAGCAGAACTAGTAATGCTAACCTCATCAGGATTAATCTCAATCTTATTCCCCCCAAAATCTAGAGCAATTATTTCCAAATCAATTATTTCACCAGTTTTAACATCTTGATTAACGATGTTAATCTCTAGATTTATTATTTCACCAGGTTGCACAATTACTGTAATTTCGCTATCAGCCAAACCTGACTGAAATTGTAAGACATAGTTCCCAGCCCTTATCCCACGAATTAGGTATTCACCCGCTCTTGAACCATTGGTCAATTGGACGCTATTGTGGGGTATTGTCCAAATCACATCTGTTCCGAAATCATTTCCATCTAGATCGGTAGCATTCACTTGAATTTCTGTAATATTCCCGCTATCAACAACAACAACACCGTTTGGTTGCAGTGCCCTTAGGGTATGGGCGATTCCTGGAGTGACATCTATTCCCAAAGAAGCAAAAACACCTGCGGCTTCAACTTCAATTTCATGATGGCCTGCAAGAACAGGGTACCATACTCCATTATTACTCCTAATCTCTCCACTGCGGTCAAATTGTTGTCCGTCATGCTGAAAGGTCCAATTAAGTTGAATATCAAACAATTCATTCCCATCTTCATCGTAAAATTTCGGAGCAAAATCTTGCCATCCATCTGCTGAAATAAGCGCACCATCACCTTGTAATTCGATTTTTGCTAGCGAACCGGGAACGACTACTAGAGTGATTTCAGATGAGAAGTTAGAATATTCGGCACGAACAGTCCAGTTGCCTACAATGTTTCCAGAAAATTGAGCCGAATTTCCTGATTGAGATAACCAAGGAGCAGCAACAGGTTCAACAGTATCCCAAGTCCCTTCTACAAGCCAACGATTTCCCTTGGAGTCTTCAGCCATCAATTGCAAATCAAGAATAGTGTCAGCGCTGATGATTTCAGTATCTGAAGTAATTAGCAAGCGATCTATTGAGCCATGTACAACATTTATTGTCGTGTTTGCCCATTGGTCTTCCACATGTACGCCCACATTCCAATCCCCTTCTCTTCTAGGCAGCCATTCAACACCTTCTGGCGTCATTCTGAAGTTTCCGTCCTCTGCAGTCCAGTTTGATAGCGGAATTCTGACAGGTACCTTGTTTCCCCGAACATCGAGCCAATTTACAATTAGTAGAACAGGTTGGTCAGCAGCTTGAGAACCATTAGGTGTTACTAATTCAATAGAAGAGAGCTCTCCAGGAGTTACTTCAACAAATGTATGTCCAGATGCACCACTAGTGCTCGTTGCATTAATTCGCCAAAGTCCCACTGCATCTCCAGTGTAAATGCCAACGCCGTCTACATAACCATTCTCAGCTTCCCAAGTGACAGATCCCTCAGCCCCATTTGGAAGGGGGTTTCCCAGTCTATCGGTAACTGTGTAAACAAGTGGTATTTGCTCGCCAGATGCTACAGATAAATTGGGCTGGATTGAGAGAATACTAGCAATTCCTGCAGACACATCAATATCAGCGGTGGCAAAGAGAGATTGCCACATGACTGTAACCATGTCCTGTCCAATTGTAGTAGGTTGGTAAAATCCTGTTTCATTGACATTCCCGTAATCAGCGTACCAAGTCAGGGCAGCGCTTACAACCTCATTTCCATTAGAATCTACAAAAGTCCAGTTGAATTGGTAATTGTCATCGATTGTAAGTGCAATACTTTTTGTTTCTAAATCCAAATTAACTGGTGTCCCAGGGGTGACCTGAAGATTTAGTGATCCAGTAACCCCGCCTATCGTGGCATCAATCTGGGTGACGCCTGCTTCTATCGGGGTGAAAAGTCCAGAGGTATCTATTGATCCATGATTTGCAGACCAAGAAACAACACCACTAGCGGTTTGACCGATTCCTGTTCGAGCTTGTGCTTCAAGTAATAACTGATTATCCGCATCTATTCTGTAGGGTACCTTGGGATATACATCAACCCATTCTATACCGTTACTTGGCGGGCTTGAAGTCCCCCAACTGTAAGTTACGTTTAGGTGTGGCCTCAAATCCACAACTGAATATTCACTTGAGTGGAATGATGCCCATTCCTCACCCCATGCAGGGCCTGTAAGGAGAATTGACGAAGTAGAGTGCCCCCCTGTTCTGTAGTGATAGTGTGAGGTCAATATCGCATCAGTAACATCAATCTCAACCCACCCCTGATTGACGATTGAAATTTCATCCATCATTTTCCCAGAATCTTGATTTCCTAGTGCCCCACCAATATTCCAATCATTCCAGTCTGTTATCGTTGCATCCCATGAATTATCATAGCAAATCCAACTTCGGATGGTTGGTTGGCCGCTTAGTTGTTTGACATACAATGCTAACGTTGCAGATTGAACAGTCACATTGTCGAACATCCCTGCTTTGTTCAAATCGATTCCAACTAATGAGTTCCACCTGCTACTTGCATTTGCTGAAAACCCTGTTCTCAATTCACTGTCAGTACCGTAATTTGTGTCTGGTTGTGAAGCGCTCAACCATGTGTCTTGTATTCCGGAGTCATCACTTCCGACCCAAAATGAGTTTGCAGCACTTCCGTTTCCAAAATCAGTGTAGTTGTATTCATTTGGGGTAGGTGATGAACTGGCATGGAAATCTAGGTTATTATCCAATAAATGCGGTTTTTGCATTACCGCTGCTAATGAATTCACCATTATGATGGTGAGGAAAATTGGAATCAGAGGGTTGCGAGACATGGCAAGGCCTCTACTGTGAGGTTCGCTCTAGTTCATCAATTATACGCAGCAATGAGAAATGAGGTGTCTCTATAGAGACACCTCGTCAGTTAGTTTGAGTGAGTTATTCTTCCCAAATTTCCCAGTCGTCCATTTCGGGTGATCGATACCACCAGACTCCTTCCTCGTCTTCCCACCATTCTACACCATCATCATCGACTGAGATATCTTGTCCTGAATCTTCACCGAGCCCCTCTTCATAAGGTTCTGAATCCTCAACTGTTTGTTCGGTTTCCAATTCAGGTTCGTCTTCGTAAAATTCCTCGTCTTCGTATTCTTCATCCCAATCATCATCAGAACCTGAGCGCCTTAATAGAACAACCAGCATAGTAACCAAAGCGACTACGATGAATAATCCCAAACCTGCGGCAATATAGTAGATAGTCCCTCCTTCCTCAAAGAATCCAAATAATGTCTGTTCGACCATCACAAGTTCTGAATCATACTTTTCTTCTGCTACAACTGTAATTTCCGATGTCCCAGCATCAACCATGTATATCTGCCATTCTGAAAATGATCTCTTCGTTGTTTGGTGCAGTTCTCCACCATGATATACTACTGCAGTACTAGGTACGGGGATCTCATTTCCAAATGCATCAAATGCTCTGACAGAAACTGTAATCGTATCTTGTTGATTTACAGTTAGTGCAGGAGAAATAGTCATTTCAAGTGTTTCTAGTGATGAAGCAGAAACTGTAACTGGCCATGTTCCTGTTAGGCCACCCGCATGAGTGTACTCAAGGCTGTAATTTCCTGCCGTTGTCCCATGCCACGAATATTTTCCAATTTCGTCTTCGTCAGTGAAATCTGTTGGAGGGCTACCAGTCCAATTGACTTCTACAGGGAATAAGTTTCCATCAGAATCGGTAGCGGTTATTTGAATTGAAATAGTTGCTCCAGCTGTTAAACCATTTGCAGACGAATTTTGGTAGAGGACAGCAGGCACCCCGTGAGATACCTCAATCTCAACCACTGCTTGGTATGCGCCAGATATGGAGCAAATTCGCCATCGTCCTTCTTCTGAAGCATCCCAAATGAAGTTACTAGCCTGTAGTGTCGAAGTGAGTTCATTACCCCAATCGATACAAGCTGATGGCTGTGGTGTGATGTCAGCATTCCAAATGAACCAACGTAACATATCTGTCCCAAGCATGTTTGAATTTTGGTCACGAGTAATCGGATTGAGGGCAACAGATTGATCAGCAGTTATGTCACTACCATGGCCTGTTAGAGTAATGCTGGCTAGTGGGCCAGGTTCAACAGTAAATGATATTGAATCAGACATCACAGAATCTCCGTAAAGGTAGGTTGCTGTAATGGTCCATTGGCCGACAACGATTGCCTCAAAGTCTGCGTAAGAGGGGCTAGGTATCAACCAATTTTGGTCAGCCATTGGTTCGTTAATTACCCAAGAATCAATAGCGGCATTCCATTCATTGCCAAATTGATCATAGTTGTATGCCCCAATAGTGGCAGCATTTCCTGAAATCAATATTTCACTGTCACCTGTACGGATATCTATTCCAACAACTTCACCATGAACTACTGAAATAATTATTCTAGTGGTGACATTTTCTAGTGTTGCATCGATTGTCTGAGTGGCTGCATTCCAAGGCGCCCATCTAACAGGTGTCTCTCCAAATATAGTACCGTTAGATGCAACCCATGATTGCGCAGGAAGTGTCACGTTCAGACGGTTTCCACGAACATCAATCCTTACAGTATAGATTAGGATTTCATCATCAGCAGTAATCGCATTTGTTGAAGGTGTTACTTCTAGATCTTGTATTGCACCATGTGTGGTTTCTACCAATTGACTTACAGACAAGCCGTAACCAGTAGTCATGGTGATATTCCAGAATCCAACTTTGTCAGCGGTATAATTTCCAGTTTGGGAAACGTTTCCATTTTCTACAGTCCAATTAACTGAAAGGAGCCTAGTTGGGGTGACTAAGTTGTCGTGAGCATCGTATGCCGTCCAGTTGTAATCTCGACTTTCAGCGGCAGGAATAGAGGAATCACCGTCCATAACTAGGTAACTTGGAAGGCCTTGATTTACGGTAACATCTAGAGTTAGATATCCTCCACTCCAAGTGACGTTAATCACTTGTTGCCCTACAGCCCAGGGCATGTATGTGATATTTCCAACAGGGGTTGTGTGAGAATATCCTTGAGCGATTGAACCATTAGTTACAGAAATTGATAACACAACACCAGGGACAGGATTACTGTTAGCATCTAGTACATCAAACCACATAGGTACTGACTCGTCACTAGTGATTGCTGATTGCAAGGGGGTGCCAACTAACAATACCGGTACGCCAGCCTGGACAACAATAGAGTGTGAAACAATTATTCTTCCAAATCTCGCGGTAATTGTAACTATGCCTGTGTGTTCAGGGGTGAAGAGGCCACTACTGTCTATAGTTCCATCATCAGTATCCCACTCAACAGAACCTTGGATGCTATTGTTATTGACATCTTTCAGAATGGCATTCATCTGTACAGTGTTATCCGCAGTTGTAGTGTTCGAACCAGTTAGAGTGATGTCAAAGACGCTAGTGTAGTTCAATTCCAACTTTGGCCTAAGAGATGTTGAACTTGACTCACTACTATGGAATTTAGCAGTAATTTGTGCCGGTCCTGTTGGTGGTTGCTGTCCAGTTCCGATTAAGACAATGGAGACGGTTCCGTTCAAATTAGCACTCATCGCCCCACTGATATCGAAGCTGAACCAGCCTGCTGATGAGGAACTAACTCGTACAGTATCTAGGGCGATTAATCCTCGATCGGTTCCAGCGCCTAAACCACTTGTAGTCCAATTGTGTCCTAGAGCAGCTTGCATCCATGTCACTTGATTTTCACTAAAATTACTATTCAACAGCGCGTAAGCAGAGATATCTATCCAATTGGAACTAGGTGCGGAGATAGTATCTAGATATAGCATAAGTTTCCCGGAGTGCGCTCTTCCGTTTGAGGTGAGGGGATATTGGGATAGATCAATCTGAATTATTGTGTAACAGTCACCAACCGTAGGGGGGTCGCAACTAACTCCAACCAATAACAGTTCATCATTGCCATAGTTCGATGTTGGGTTAATTTGATTGATGTATGAGTCATCAACAGTCGGATGGTTAAATTCACTTACGTCACCACCCTCCTGATATGTGGTTTTCCATATGTTATTGCCCATTGCTTGGGTATTAGGATTGCCTATTGCGAATGACCATGTCGAAGAACGTGGCCCTAAGACGGAACCGTTGATACCCTGCACATTCCAGTAGTAAACTCCTCCTACTTCCATATCCCAACCAGAAGTGAAACTACTCTGTCCGAAGGTGCCCTGACTTCCAGAAGCATTCCAGGAATAGTAGATATGGGGGTTTCCTTGGTTACTACTATTCCATAGTCTCAGAACATATCCTGTAGTGTCACTAGCATAGTTCCAAGCTAGAACCGGCCTTTCTGGTGAGTCCAGCAAGAAATCATCAGTTTGTGAAACTGTATAGAGAATCTGTTGATCGTGTGGCCATGATAGAACTGGAGTTGATGGTGGTTGCGTTCCATTGAGATTATCCACGTAGCCAATTACCAATTTTGGTCGATATGGAATTCCCGGACCTATTACGTCTGAAGAAGCGAATTGGAGATATCCATTACTCGATGTTTTCACCGCAACTGAAACGGTTCCGTTATGGCCTGCTGATTGTACAATACTAGTGATATCCCAATCATACCACATCCCGCCACCACTCAAGGATTGGCTTACTGTTGAGGAGGCTGTTGAATTACAATTGTTACTAAACGAGTAACTACTCCATGTGTCAGTTTCATTGAAAGAAGAACATTCGTGGATTCCCACCACAGCATTTCCAGATGCAGTATATCCAGAACGGAACAATTGTAGTGAGACTGTTGTTGCCAGCATGCTGGTGGGGAATGGTAATTCTCCCAAATCAAACTGAAGTAATGCTATCGATTCTTGTCCTGACTGGAATGGTGAATTTCCAACTACCAATGTGGTATTACCTCCCTGTTGTGTATTGGTTCCGGCAATAGGTGTTGAATCAATCCAAGTATCAGGAACAGTTGGCAATAATCCACTTGTTTCAAACACAGAACCTCTTGACATTATTACGGTGTGATTTCCTAGTCCATCATCTGAACCTTGATCATCAGGCACTCTAAATTCGCCTCCATTAGTCCAATTTCCAACTGAATTGTCTATTACTGGCCTAACTCTCCAATAAATCCAGGCATCAGGCCAATTAGACCATCCAGTTGGTAAATCTCCCTGTGGGTCGATTTCATACGTGAGCATTGTAGTATCAAACATTCCATCGTACGTAGTTGAATCACTAGAGTCGAGATGGGTTACCGGGTAGTAGTTAGGGGTTGGAGAGAGCTGAATCTGCCATGATGTGATATTAGATGGGTTACAAGTTGGACACACGCTCCATCCTAAAACCACAGGGTCTCGTGAAGATGGTCTTGGTTCTCCTGCTTGCCAAAGTGTTGATTGAACACTCGGAACAGTGTTTATTGCCTCAGGTGGTAGCCATTGAGTTCCAATACGATGAGTAATGTTCAGTACAGGTCGTAAATCCGAATTCACTACTGAACTCTCCGAACTGTGGAATTGTTTGAACACCGTTGTCGTGCCAGGTTCTGCAGCGAAGCCCAATAGGACGGTATCATCGCCACGGAGGCGTGCAGTTTGTACTAGTTGTGTAACATTCCATGAATACCAACCAACACCATCAACAGTTTGGCCATCAATGAAGCCTCCAAGATAGAGGCTTGGCCATGGTAGAGTAGAATTGCGATTGTTGTATGTGACTTGCATTTCAGTAAAATTGGAAAGAAGCGGGAATACGCCTACATTGAGTGTGGCGGAACTTGAAGAACTGTAGCAGTACAATTCAATATTTGCACTAGTGACTTCCCATGGGTTAGGAACTGGTAAGGAGGAGATATTAATTTCCATAACAGTCAAAGATCTGGAATTAGTATTGGTAGTCGTGGGGCTCCTTCCAACCAATAAGGCCACGTTATTTCCTCGATTTGTTGTTGGTTGATTGGAATCGAGATAAGCGTCAGCGAATGACATTGGTAATGACTGACTAGTTAATGCCCCTCCTTCGATAACTCGTAAACGAGCATGGGTAGAATTCAATTCATGGCCTAGGGAATTGGGTACATTAAAAGTGAAAGAATTACTTCTTTCACCGTATATGTCATCCTTGATTGTTTGAACAAACCAACGGTATTCAGAGTCAAAACTGAAATTGGAAGGGGATATCCAAGTGTACGTATTCGATGTCTCTGTAAATCCACTATCGTATCTGCTATCGAAAATTTGGTATCCTTCTCGAACATCTGAACTATCATTGTAGATAAATAATCTATATCCATCAACTGTTCCTGATTGAGTCCATGTGAGTGTTGGTGTTTGATCACTTCCGAGTGCATGGCCTGAGATATTCCAAGTGATATTTCCATTGGAGGGCGCTGATAAGGATGGGGTGGCGCTTGATGCAGTGCCAGTGCCATTTCGATACCAGATGACGAGTGAAGGCCGTTCAGATGACCATGTGTAGTTTGCACTTTGGAAAACTACTTCAGAGAACGCATTTGTATCAGAGCGTAAAGTCATATTCACTCTATTTTCTCCATTGTTAATGGCATCATGAACTAACTCTGTAACATTGAGATCAAATCTAGTGGATGTAACTGGGCTTCCAACATCAATTAGTGTTCCAAGGTCTCCATTACCAATACCGCCCTCCAAACTCCAATTTGTGGCAGAATTGTTGTAGTCTCCATCCCATGAAATTCCATTCGCATTAGAGTTCCAATTTCTTAATGTTCTGTGTACCGATACACGAGGTGGTTCTCCAGTTGTGGTTGAATTGATTGTGTAAGGCCAAAGGTGCAATTCAGCACTAACAATCCTAGAATTACTCGGTTGTGGCAGTTCATTGAGGGGGAATGAAAGTAACGATGTCTTGGGGCAATCAGCAGATGTACAACCAACGACTAACTTACTTGCAGTATGGTGAGTGACATTCCTATTCGTACCACTACTTATCCATGTGTCTGGGACACTTGGTATTCCTGCAGTGGTCACTGCGGCCCCTGGTCTGATGACGATGTAGGAATTGTTTTCGTCTAGAGAACCGCTATCTATGTTAGGTACCACAAAGTTAGAATCATTGCTCCAGTTTCCGAGTTGGTTTGTTAGTGAAGAACCTCTAACGTGCCAATACCAAACTTTTCCATTTGTTAAGTTAGTTGAAGGGGTGTAGGTTCGATTTACTACATCAAAATCGTTGATTTGAACCCATGAACGTGCAACCCTCAAGTCGTTTCCATTGAATGTAGGAGTGGTGTCCATTTCCACAACCCATCCGTTAGCCGCAATAGTTCCAGTATGATTCCAGGAGAGTGTCGGTCTTAGTTCTGGGACTACCTGCATCCCATCAGATACCGACCATTCACCATTTTGTGGCGAAGTTAATTCAGGAGGTTCCGGAACTTCCATTGAGCCAGGTCGATAATTAATTACAAGTTCGGGATAATCTGCACTTGAACCAGCATTTTCCTTATCGTACATAGCTGCAGCACCGCCTGCGCCCCCAGAGATTAGGAAATCAACAGGGACATCCCAACGCATTGCATTCTGAACGCCGATCGTCACATTCCAAGTGACCCAATTGGATGATGAGCCGATTGAAGTAAAATCGAGAAGTTGCCCTCGATCACTACCAGTGGCGCCATTTCCTGACCAGTTGGTTGCAGGATTTGCTTTTTCCCATGTGGCACCATCTTCAGTCCAAAGGTGGTTCAACAACTCATAGGCGCTGCCGACTACGGTGCCTTGTGTGAAAGAGGTTTTCATTTTCAACTCAGCGTCGATAACAGCGTATCCTGGTGGAAGGGCATGGGTTTTCAAATTACAACCGAAGAGAGTGAATTGGTCACTGGAGATTGACAATTCAAATTGGTCGTTATTTGAACTAGGTGCAAGGTAATCAATGTAGGTATCTCTGCAATATGGGGCGACCATTGTGTCGGATGCATTGTTGTTACGCAAACGAATTTGCCATGTATTGTTGGACACCCAAGTTGAGTTGATTGTGGAAACAAACATACCTTGTTGTTCGTAATCTCCCCAGTCACCGTCTTCAATCCAACGAATCCTCCAGAAGTATTCTTCGCCGTAATCCAATCCCCAAGATTCTGGAATTGTAAAATTGCCCGCAACTTTGTCAATTCCACTACTTGTGTCACGGCTATCTATGCGGTAAAGAGGGCCTTCAGTGAAATCTTCGTTTGAAGCTAATTCTATTCTAACATCATCGTTAGTGTGTCCTACAGATGACCAATTTAGAGTGGGTGTCAAATCTGCTGTTAGGTTGTGTTCATTAACTACTTCCCAAACTCCATGTCCATCAAGTGGGGATTGTACTGTGACGAGGCTTCCAGGTCCCGTTCCATCACCCCATTGATACGAGATGACTAGTTTTGGCCGGTATGTTTGAGCCGAATCAGCACCGCCTCCGAACTTGATCCATTCATTGGCTTGCCCATGACCCATTAACATGAATGACAAACCCTCGGTCCATTGAGTTCCTGAAATCTGGTACCCTCCTAATGAGTTGGCTTTTCGAAGGTATTCTTGAACAGCAAATGTGACATCAAAGTCAAAAGTAGGTCCAGATTTGTTTGCCCGTTGTACATCAATTGCTTCGGATAGAGTAACGTCATAGGCTCCACCAATTGCTCCCCATGAATTTACGCCATCATATGTGTCCCATGTGGCATCTTCTGAACTCCAATTATCTTGAGTCATTTCGTGAACACTAATCCACGGAGTCCCTAGCCTTCCGGTCCTTCTCATTCTCAGATAAGCGCTAAGAATGGTTGCATTATCATGTAATCCAGAATCTGGCAAATCCACTCTGATGATGGAATTCATTTTGCCCCAAGAGGAGGTGTTGGAATGTCCAACCCATATGTTTTCGTTATGTCCAGAACTTACGTTAGGGCTACCTGAACGTAGCCATGCATCTTCGACAGTTCCTTGGCTCATGTTAAGAGAATCATGATACAGTTCAAAGGATGCAGTTCCATTAGAATGGCTTGTGACATCGTGTTCAGGGAGTAAGAAATAGCCGTATTCCCAACTGGAAAGTTGGTCTGAATTTGTTGAGCGAGTTCTCCAGTATCCAATCATGCCTTCATCTAGGCTTGAGCCTGAAGGGACTGTGAATGTACCATTGGCGCCATTAGAAGAAAATCCATTCCCTGTCCAAGAATCATATAACCAGTCGTCACTGTCATTTTCTGAACGGAAGTCGCTTGAACGAGACACCTGCATTTCTACACCAGTCCCTACGTGATTACTCCAAGTCAAGGTTGGCGTGGTATCAGCGTTTAGTGCAAGTGAATTATCAACCATCACAGTTCCATTTTCAGGTCCAGAAATTGTAATACTTCCATTTGTGGGTGGGAAGGATGTGTAGGTGACTGAAAGTGTGGGTCTTCTAGTAGATGTGGGGTGCTCACTACTTGCAATTGTGAACATTCCATTACCCGACATTGTGATGATGATGTCTAGATAAGGGGACAGTGTTGATTGGGCTTTTTGGGCCAAAGCAGTAACGTTGATGACTACGGAAGTTGATGATGAACTAATCGTAGAACGAGGTTCCCAATTTCCGTGATCTTGCTTTCCATTTGCGCCAGGTTCCTGCCACGTTGTGTTATGGGTTTGATTAAGCCAAGTAGTGTTTCCTTCATCAAAACCACCGTGCAACATTGCTGCATATACGTGATTACCTCCCATCGTTTGATAGGAGGTTGGGTAGATTGTAATAGAGGCGCTCTGAATAGATCCACCTCCAGGAACAAACCCTCCAGTGGTACTATTCTGAATTAGGGGGAAAGAGAATAGTAAAGGGGAATCTACTCCATAAATATTTGATAAATTGAGATTTTGATGATTTCCATGAGTTGTATTTTCAGCGCTTGAATTCAGCATCGTGTCCTGTGACGCTGTAGCGCTTCCAGTAGTCCATGAAGGATTCTTCAATGGCTTCAATTCGGGGCCATCAAGCATTCCGGCCCAAGGCACCGTAATCATCGTCAAAACCAAAATAATTGCAGTCATCGTCTTTCTATTCATTTGCCCAACCCCTACGGCAATCCGTTTCGGGGAGGTAGTGTCTAGTCTTAACCGCTTTCGCCCTCGGGACTATGCTACGCATAGGTCCCGTTCCTATTATTTTGATGAGTTTGATTAGGCAAAATGGTTATCGGCGGTCGTTTTAAGGACCATACCGGAGCGGACCTTATGGCGAAGATGTGGGTGGAAAAACATCGACCACAATCGGTGAATGAGATCCGAGGGCAAACGGCCGTAATCGGTAGGCTGCAAGCCTATGCCGAGCAGGGCACATTTCCACATTTGTTGTTTGCAGGTCCCCCAGGTACAGGAAAAACCACGGCGGCAATCGCACTGACCCGAGATGTATTCGCAGAATCGTTTAGAGACAATATTCTTGAAATGAATGCCAGTGATGAGAGGGGATTGGATAGTATTCGCAACAAAGTCAAGCAATTTGCAAAGACTAGCCCTCTTGGAGGGGCTACATTCAAGGTCATTTTTCTTGACGAAGCAGATGCTCTAACAGCTGACGCACAAGGTGCATTAAGAAGAATTATGGAGCAATATTCCGAGACCTGTCGTTTCATTCTTTCATGCAATTATTCTAGCAAGGTAATCGAACCAATTCAATCTCGTTGTGCAGTCTTTAGGTTTAGGCCATTGGCTAATGATCAAATCTCACAACAAATTGATGAAATTTCCAAGGCAGAAGAAGTTGAACTAGATGAGGATGCTAAAGAGGCAATAATTCATGTTAGTCTTGGTGACTTACGTAAAGCAATTACAGCCTTACAGGTCGCTGCATCCCTTGACAAACATGTTACTAGGGCATTGATTTACGAGACAACTGCAACAGCTCCTCCGGAGGAACTACATTCTTTTCTTCTTTCATGCAAAAGAGATGGTTTCCATCCTTCAAGACGTAAATTGCAAAATGTACTTGATAAGTACGGTCTTGCAGGAACTGATTTCATTAATCAGCTACATCGTGCAATGTTTGACGCAGGTTTCCTTGAGGAAATTCAGAAATTAGAATTGACTGAAATGTTAGCACAGGTTGATTTTAGATTGGTGGAAGGGGGGGGCGAAAATTTGCAACTAGATGCAATGTGTTCCAATATTTGCCGCCAGTTAAGTGAAAAATAGTTCGACCAGTTATACAACCACCAAATCATACTCAATAACTCGAGTATTTATCCATGGGTCACCTTGCTCTGTGAGTGTGATAGTGAGGTGGTAATCACCTTCGTTTAACGCACCCAAATTTATTGAAACACACTCATCGTATTCATGAGTTTGAATCGAACTTTGCTGTGATTTTCGAAGTCCATCCCAAATCGTTGAACAGCCCTCGTTTTCTCCTACCGTTTGATTGTAATGGACTATGTCTGATTCACCCGGTGCATTATAGTGGCTGGTAACCAATAATGTGGCAAAAGCAGGGTCTGTATTATCATTGACTGAAAAGACCATCCAAGCGTCTCCATTGCTTCCGTTTCTATCCAAAATGAAATCCTCACCATTATTAGTTAGATTTTCACTATCAATCAGTATGTCTTCACCGTCAATAATGACAACTGTCATTTTTCCTGCAATATCAGGGGCGCCGATGTCCCCTATTGGTGGATTTACAACAATGAATGAAATTGCAAGCCAAGTGAAAACATAGAGCATAGATCCCCTGAACCAATTGCCAAATGTATATCGTGATTTGAATGGTTCAGGAATGAGGACTTTGTGTAGGGAAGGGATTACAACTATCAATGTCAAAGGGAGAGACCAAAGAACAGCTTTAGGCCCCTCCATCCCAGGCATCAGAAGGTATCTCATGACGAGTGCTATTATTACTCCGAAAAACAATACAAGCCACATGGAAATGGCATCAGCTCTCTCTTTTTCCACGTGATCCTTAGGATCAAAATTCTCAACCCCTAAATCACGCCCAGGTCTCTTTTTCCCGTCATCATTTCCACGTTGCTTTCGCCGCGTTTCTGCCCGCGCCGCTTGCATTGCAGTACTGATGTCGACCATCTGCTTCAATCCACCCGGGCGGAGCCCGCATATCATTGGTTCGCTTGAAGTGACCTACTTCTGCTTAGTGAATAGAAATCAATAGTTAGCCCGAATCGTTCAAAGAGGCGTTGTGGCTCGGTGAGGCCACTGCCGGGGTGGCGTAGTTGGTGGCGCGTCGGACTCATAGGGTAGCCAGAAATGGCAGAACGGTGAGCGCTACACTCCCCTGAGATGTCCTGAGACATCCGAAGGTCGCGGGTTCAAGCCCCGCTCCCGGCACCACACCTTCCCCGATTTCCGATTTATTGCCATATTCGATTTTTTGACATAATTGATGCGTTGTCTTGATGGACTAAGCCGACACCCGGAGGGTGATGGTCGAGGCCGGAGACGTTCCCGAAGTGGGCTCTAAGGTGCGGCTTGTGGCAACTACTTGGAATGGCCCTACAACTGTTGAAGGCGTACTTCTAGCACCCAGTTCAGATGGATATTTGACTGTTAAATTAGTGAATGGATATAATGCAACGCATTCATTATCTTCTATCGAGAAAATAGACACAATTGCAAATGTAACTGTAAAAACCGGGGGTTTGGCATCAGTAGAAGAAAATCCCGATTTGCCCCTAGTTCATATTCTACACACTGGTGGGACAATTGCCTCAAAAGTCGATTACGAAACAGGAGCCGTAACTGCAAGATTCGAACCTGAGGAAATAATTTCCACGATTCCTGAATTGCTCACTATTGCTAGGATTAAAACAAGAAAATTAGGTAACATGTGGTCTGATGATATTCGTGCTCAGCATTGGAATAATATGGCGGAAGCAGTGGCTTCATCATTTGCCGAGGGTGCTGAAGGGGTGGTCATTACTCATGGTACTGATACAATGCACATTTCTTCTGCAGCACTTGCCTTTGCCTTTTCAGGAGAAGGTGGAGTCCCCGGCGGTAGAATCGCCTTTACAGGTTCTCAGCGTTCTTCAGATAGAGGATCAACAGATGGCGCTGAGAACTTGATTGCCGCAGTACATTGGGCTGCCAATGGCCCCACTCCCTCCGGAGCAGGTGATTCAACGGTTGTAGTGATGCATGATGCTGGTGGTGACGATGGCGCAATAGCGGTGATGCCGGGTTGCGTATCTCGGAAGAATCATTCTTCTAGAAGAGATGCCTTTTGTTCTATTAATCAATCGAAAATTGCTAGTATTGTAATTGAGAATGAGCAGATTAATCTAGATTTGAATGAATCAAACAATCTTGATGTAGAAAATCAACATCGACCCATACAAAATAATCCAACCCTTTTCAATACGGAAATTAAGATTCTACAATTAGTGGCAGGGGCTCATCTTTTCGCCGATCAAATTGAACATGCATCA
>PBPH01000072.1 GCA_002725475.1 Methanobacteriota archaeon
ACCAGATGTTCTAATTGCGAAGGCGGCCCATCTGGAAGAGGTTGCCCATGGGGATTGACTACAACAGACATAGAATTGCAAGAATGGATACAACTGGAATGGGCAGTAAAACGTCTTGACAACTACTATACTGCAGTCCAATGGAGATTGCGAGACATACTCAGTAAGCTCGGATTGAATGACGTCAAGGAATTGGTTGGCCGTACAGATTTATTGAAATACATAGGGGGTGAAAAATAATGTCAAATCAAGACGCATTATTGAATTCTCGCAGGATAATGAATAGCATCTTGCCAAAAATCGAATTAAATGAAGATGATGCTGCTGAAGGCGGTTGTGGAGTAGTTGGTCTGGCTTGTGAAATACCAGTTGCTGGAAGGCACTTATTCAAATCTCTTGAGCAAATGCGAAATCGAGGTAATGGCAAAGGAGGAGGTGTTGCAATGGTTGGACTAGACCATGAACAGTTTGGAGTCAGCGAAAATATTCTAAAAAACAATTATTTGTATGCTATTGCTTACTTAGATTCATCAGTTCGTAAAGATGTCGAAAAAGAATTCATTAGAAGTAATTTCGAAGTTGATCATATTCATGAAGTTCCTATGATGGATAATTGGAAAGATTTGCCTAACTTAGATGTAAAACCACCTGATGTTGTATGTTATTTCATCAGACCAAAACCTGCATCAGTACAGAAATTCTTGGAAGATGGGGATTTACAAGAAGATGATTTTTCAGATAAGAAGGCCATGTGGGATGAGATGGTTTTTCAGAATACTCACAAACTAAATGTTGAGTATTATGCAAAAGACCAGAGGGCCGATGCTTTTGTCCTAAGCCATGGTCAAAATATGATAATTCTCAAGATTGTAGGATATGCAGAAGACGTGATTAGATACTATAGATTAGATGACGTGACTGCACATGTTTGGATTGGCCACCATAGGTACCCCACACGAGGAAGGGTCACGCATCCAGGTGGAGCTCACCCCTTTGGACAAGGAATTGACGTAGCATTAGTACACAACGGGGATTTTTCTAATTATGAATCTGTTAAAGATTATCTAGGACAGAGAGGGATGGAGCCCCTATTCTTCACAGATACTGAAGTTGCTGCACTAGGTTTTGACCTACATTCACGAGTTTACGGGTATCCGATGGAGTATGTTATCGAGAGTCTGGCCCCTACTGGGGAACTAGATTTCGTTATGCTTAGTGATGAAAAGCAGGAAGTCTATGAAGCGATTCAAAAAACTCATATTCATGGCTCACCTGATGGACCCTGGTTCTTCATTATAGCAAAAGCAAATGGTAGCACCCATCAATTGATTGGAATTACTGACACAAGTATGCTTAGGCCACAAGTATTTTCTTTCCAAAGAGGAGAGGTTGCTATCGCATTTTGTGGGTCTGAAAAACAAGTCATAGATGCTGTATTGGAGAGCCTTTCTTCCGATGATAAACGGTTTTGGAGAAGATGTGACAAATATTGGAATGCTAGGGGCGGATCATACACAGACGGCGGTTCTTTCATATTTGATGTAATTTCAAAAGAAGATGGCGTAAATGAATTAATAATGAAAAATAAGTTTGGCGAGTTAGTTGATACTTACCCAGATGGTAATTATGATGTTAAACCTGCTGCAATGACATCTGGTTTTGAGTGGCCGATTAATTGGTCTGCTGAAAACATATTTGATGAAATAGTAATTAATTTCCCTAAATTTGACTGGCCTGCTGCTCGCGCTTTACTTTCTGAAATTGGTTCTTATGCTAGTGAAAAATCACGTAAAGAAGCTATTGATTTACTATGTTTGCTGCTAAATAGAAAATATGATTCTGGAAATTTACGCACTAGCAGATGGCTTGATTGTGTAGAAGACAGTATAATGGAAATTTTAAACCATGCTGCTACAAAACCCTGCAAACAATATGTGGGTCAAAAAGTTCCCGGACATATGCCAGAAATTGACAACCCAGAACAAACAATTGTAGTTGATGCTAGACCTTTCCCCATTGAAGGCACTGAATCATTGGCTAGAGAATTAGTTTCATTGTACTTGGCTGGTTGGAGAAACTTTTGTGTTACCCATTGCCATGGCCATCGTTTCATTGGAAATGGATTTGGGATGGGGACAGAAGATGTGCGAATTGATGTCTTTGGGAGCGTGGGTGATTACCTTGGAAGTGGCAATGATGGCATGACAATCCACATGCATGGCAATGCACAAGATCAAGTTGCCCAGATTCACAAAATGGGCACCATAGTTGTCCATGGAGATGTTGGCCAGTGTTACGGATACGGTGCAAAAGGCGGCAGATTATTTGTCCAAGGTAATGCGGCAGGTAGGCCCATGATTAACTCAGTTGGCACCCCAAAACTCGTCATTAATGGTACAGCCCTCGACTATCTGGCTGAATCATTTATGGCTGGAGACCCTCTGGAGGGTGGAGGATTTGTAATTATCAATGGAATAGAGTTTGATTCATCTGGACAAATAACAGATTTGGAAACACCTTACCCTGGGGGCAATTTGTTCAGCCTTTCAAGTGGTGGAGCCATCTATGTCAGAGACCCACATAGAATCCTATCTTCATCGCAACTTAATGGAGGGGAATTCGTTGATTTGACTGATGAAGACTGGATCGTTATTCAAGATTTATTGATAGAAAATGAAGAGCATTTTGCGATACCATTAGCACGATTACTAACTGTTGATGGGGAAATTCAAAACCCATCAAAAGTCTATAGAAAAATTATTCCACTAAAGAACAAGGCACTTTCAGTAGAAGATTCATGGGCAGCCAAACATGATTAAAGGAAAATTATCTTTTACTTTTCTCCAGCCCTAACCTTTCCCTTACTAGTTTGATTTTTCCTGAACTTGTAATTGAATTAAGGCCCATTATACCTTCTTCAAGTATTGGCCTAGCAATGTAATATTGACTAAGTGGTAGCCTAATAATTGCCTTCTGATTATTGAAATCATATAAGCGGCATTCTTTACCTAAACACTCGATATCAGAAATTATCGATTCCAAAACCCCTCTTTTTACAATATCTTCACTAACGCCCAAGCCAACCCAACGACGCTTGCCACGCGCCGCCTTCCTTACCTTCGCCACGGTACCCGTAGGTGCATCGCCCTTAACAAGAGTGGCCGTGTGGAGACTTTGTGGGCGCATCAAATGGTGAAATAGGGATCGCCCCCAACGGGAACATTGACAACAAAGAAAAAGAAAATTTAGAAGATATTTATGATGATATAAAATTTGGTTTAGGGGATCTATTCGCGACATTGGTTGACTTGAAAACACTGCCACATGTCATCCTCCTGGTCATTCTGTCAACAACTTTGTATTTTTTTGCACAAATATCTGACCTTGGCGCAAAATTTTCTGCTATTGGATTCATTTCCTTATCTTTTGGATATGCAATAACAGCATACTCTTCTAAATCAGAAATAATTCATGGATTAATTAGAGTAGATCGGATTTCTTCAGATTCATGGTTCAAATCTATGATATTAAGATCGTTTAGGTCTTGGTTGGTGCCCATAATTTTTAGTTCAGTAATTGCCTCAATTATTTTGCTAATTACAAACAATGATGAAAACTTGGGGAGTTTGTTACCTATTGGACTTGCATCCTTATTTCTAATTTGGTCGATAGGTCAAGGTACATCTTTCAAAAGTAGTATTTCCAATTGGTTGTCAAATGGTAAAAGCACACATAATTCAAGAGAAAGAAGTGGTGGTTTTTCGGTAGTAATATTTTGGCAATTAATCATAGTAACCATCATTTCCATATTTATTGGGTATGGATTCAGTTCTGGATTTGAGGGTGAATTAAGTGAAAAAATAAAATGGATTGGATTTGTGATATTTTCAATTTTAATTCAAATTATCACCATTTACTTAATCAAACCCAGCTTAAATGAAATTGTTTCAACTAATGGTGGAGTTCGATTTGCAACTAGATGGAGTGTAATATCTCAGGTTTTTGTCACATGGCATTTTGCAAGTGCATGGAGGAGATTGATTGATGACCCCTCACCACTTACAATGATTATTGAAGAAATAATACTAATGGTAATTACAGTATTATTGGCAATTTGGTCACTTGCTAGTAGAAATGTAACTAGTGGAGGGAAACTTTTCACTAAGGAAAATGCTCTATTTTGGGGCCTATCCTTCGGTTTTGGTTACGCTGGAAGCGTAGCCATGATTACTAGCCTATCAGGAAGTGGAAACCTAGCAAAAACAATGGCTATTGGGCATATTATTACTGCAATTACAATTCTCGTTTTGCATCCAATTGTACTTAGGAAACATTCTCAGAAAATAAAAAGTAATCAATTTGAAGAAGGAAAATCAACCTCTTACGAATCAAATAACTCTGAAGAAAATATAGTCATTCAAAATGACCAGGCAGGAAAAAATGATGAGGAAATTTCTGCTGATTTGGATGATGATGATTTAGATGAAATTGAATTATTAGATTAGTCAGAGGCCACTTACTACAGCCACCACTCTCATTTTACCATCTAAATCATCGGAATGACGAGCGCCCAATATCACTTGAGCGTCTTCAGTTAAACCTCGAGTGAAAGCCTCAGCAACCTGCTCCATCTGATAGATTGTCATCTGCCTACCACCTTCTAATTGCAACAAACAACCACTAGCTCCCAAAACTTCCAGTGAAGCCAGTGGAGCAGACAATGCCTTCATGAAAATTTCTTCCGGATTATTAGCATCCCCTTCGGCCACTACCATTGTAGCGCCCCCTTCCCTATTTACTACTGAACGTAAATCCATTAAATCTAGATTAATTAACCCGACTTGACCAAGTGTGAGAACCAAACCTTGAACCAATTCTTCGACCCAGGATGGTCGATTTCTCCAATCCACGCCCCTGGAACGTGCCTGCCAAGCCAATCTATCTAGTGAAAGTTGGGCACAAATATCCGAGTTGTCTTGTAATCTCTTGAATGCTGGTAAAGCGATTTCTCGGCGAGTGGGATGATCTTCAAAGGGCATTGCTGCGATTGTAATTACTAATGCACCTTTACGTCTAGCCTGAGCTGCCAATGCAGGTGCTGCTCCAGAACCTACGCCCCCACCTAGGGAGGTAAGTAAAATCATTAATTCAACTGGCTCTAGAATTTTCTCCATAATTGCTGTGGCCTTCAAAAAATGCGATGTGGCTAATTCAGGTAGAGCAGCACAGCCTTCATCAGATGATTCTCCAAGGGGCAAACAATGAGCATTTCTAGAATCTTCAAATGACGATTCATCAGAATCTACGAGTAAAAGGTCGCATTGATTACTACAGTTAGCATGTGCCCTCTTTGCCCAAATTGAGCCAAGTCCGCCAACACCGGCAATCAATAGAGTCCCGTCATGCATGAAAATACCCCTGAGCATACAGACATTGATACTTTGGGTAATTACAACGGAAAATAATTATTCGTAAGAGGCGTATCTTTGGTATCGACGGCGTTCGTCCCTAGCCCATGCATTGTCAGGTTCTAATTCAAGGACTTTCGAATAATATTCAACTGCTTTCTCAAATTCTGAAAAATATTTTCCATAAAGATTACCCAGATTACTCAACACGGGGATACATTCTGCATCATCTCCCAGCATAGAAAGTAGTATCTCTTCTGCACCCGACAAATCATGCATTTCCATTTTTCCTTCTGCCTCATCGAGATTGTGAATTTGTACATCAGATAAATTGTAGATATTGGCCCATCCTCGGTCAGCCATTTACTCACCCAAAACGTGGGGCGAGGTCCAAACACTTCATCTCTTCTCTATACTGCCTCAAAGAGATTGAAAGGGGCATACAATGACCGGGGCAAAAATGGACCACTGCGGCTTGTTAGCAGTAAGCCATCAGCAAACGATTATTAGACCTAGACAATTCCGGCATTTCATCATAGGTTGAGGGTAGCATGGGCGGTAAACTCAACGACTACAAAATGGTGCTAATTATTACGCTTTCATCCCTACTACTTGCAAGCGCCACAATTGCGGAATCTGACGGCATTACAGGAGATAAAGCCGAAGGCGATTCTGATGTTGCTAAGAACGGTTGTACTTGCCATTCAAACAATCAAATAGCGCCTTCTGATAGCGTGACTTTGATTCTTGATGGAGCCCCCTTCATGTGGTCTGAAGGTACTTCTTACCCACTAACAATTCAACTAATTGGCGGGCCTGAAATAACTAGTGGATCAAATACTGGAGGCTTCTCGATGCTCGTGTCTGCAGGCACCCTTGAAGCAGGAACGGGGTATGAAAGCTTAGTTGACAACGATGGCTCAGAGCAAACCATCACCCATACATCTAGTGGGGCCAAAGTTTCAGATCGCATCTGGCAAGTCGTTTGGACCGCCCCAAGCACCGGGAATGGAGAAGTTTCTTTTTGGCTTTCTGGAAACTCTGTTGATGGAAACGGGGCACCCATGGCACCTGACGCATATAACAGACTATCTTTCATTCTCCACGAAGGTTCTGACGATGGAAACACTCGAATGATTTTTGCAGGTGATGGCAATATCCAAGCCCCCGCCGCTGAAAGTGGGCATGTGGATTTGCATAGTATGGGGGCGCCATTCAGAGCACATTGGCTTGGCCTACTAGGTTTCGGAGCTGTGATTTCAGTTGTTATTTTCTGCGGCTTCTTCCTTCGTTATGGATTCAGCCGACATTATAGTGGCAGAACTAGCCTTCTTCGACTAAGAATGAAGCACCTACAGAGAGGTGACCAAGTATGAAGCAGGATGTTGTCACTAAGATGCTTCGTCAAGTGGCCAGCGGAGAAGTTTCTGTTGAAGATGCTCGTGCAGCCCTTGAAGGGGTTGAGTTGGATGAATCTACATATGAATCAGCAATTGACCATGGCGTTTTCAACAGAGTGGAGCCTGGAACAATAGTTAGGGCAAGTTTAGCAAAAAGTAGTACATCTGCACTTGTGGTCCTCACCATCCTATGGGGTCTTGGCTGGACATTGTACTGGGCTGGTTCAATGATGTATGGGTTATTCAATGGATGGAATCAACAACAACTATCATTCCACCTAGGGATGGTAATGATTACTTTAATCATCATGGGTGTCCTCTATCTCAAGTGGATTGCACCAGATGTTGTGATTGTCAAGCATAGAAGAAAAAAATATGCGCCACCAAAAGATCCCGACAGCTGGCATAAATACGAGGTGTAAAAATGGCAAGAGAGTTCAGACTTCGCCCTTCGCCCAACATTGTTGAGGACGATTCAGAAGGGAAATATAGCCTTGACAGGAGGCGCTTCATGCAATATTCATTCAATACCGCCGCCGGCATCATTACAATGGCTAGTTTTGGTTCAATTGGGTTTGCATCACTACTAATGGGGACCACTGATGGTGATGGTGGTAGCAATGCAATAAGTTACTGGGTCCCTAAAGGGCAAGAAAATGACGTGTGGTATGGTTCAAAACATCTTGAGCCAATGAAGAAATCTGATTTTGTGGGAGAGTCATCAAAGAGTTCAACAAAAATGTC
>PBPH01000073.1 GCA_002725475.1 Methanobacteriota archaeon
CCACCCCACAATACAATATCAGTCATCCAGCCCATGGTACATGCATAAACATAGAAATCAGCAAACATAACAATGAACAGAGAATAAAGTGCCCAGTCTTTGTGATGTTCATTGAACCACGTAGACATCTTCCACATCCTATATCTCAAAGATGGTTTTCCACCAGTAACCCATAGGTTGGAACCTCCACCAACTAAATGGCGGAATGCGTGGCACCCGAATGTGTATCCACTGAGGGCAATTACATTGATGGCTAGAACGATGGTGCCCACAGAAAAACCGTAAGAAAGAGTATGTGATGATGGGTCGTGAAAATTCATAGATAGCCAGACATCATAACTTAGTATTGGCAAATAGGCGAGTGCTGCATACAAGAAATATCGATGCAAATTCTGGATGACTAGAATGCCAGTTTCCCCCTTGTATTCATTCCAAGGTTTACTTACTGCGCAAGCAGTTGGTTGCTGTAGAAAAGCTCGATAGTAAGCCTTGCGATAATAATAGCAGGTCCCCCTAAATCCAGCGGGGAAGATTAGGATGAACATAGCAGGAGACATCCACCAGAGGAATTCTGGGACAGGCCCCCCAAGCCCCCCTTCACCTGGAATAATTAGGGGGCTGAAAAGAGGGGAGAGAACATGGCTTCCTTCACTTTCTATGGCCATGGTCCCAGTATCACCGCCCTGTCCCCCAGATAGTCCAAACTCACTGAAAAACCAGAAGTCTGCTTCCATAAATCCGCGCCATGTTGCATAAACAACCATTATTCCAAGGTAGGCAGCCATTGCAGTGGGCCCCTTCCACCACCCATCAACCCTATCAGTAGCACCAAAGCCGCTACTCATTGGTAATTTGATAGGTTCGCTCATGGTTCAGCCCTGCACTATGGCGAATATCTGTATTCTATCAACTTCACTATTGATTAATCAGCTCCCTTTAGAGCCTATGAATTCAGAAATTAGTGCATCAGCAGCCCCCTCAATTCTATTTTCATCAATTCCAGGAACTGCACATAGAACAAAAAGCACAGCAGAATCGTCCCCTCTAATTCGAGAGTTATGACTATCTCGATATGGATAAAGTGCAATTATTTCATCCGAAACAGACAACACCAATTCCTTTCCAGAACAAGGCTTTGGTTCAGGAAATCCTATTCCAAGAAATTTTTCACCTTTTTCAGCCATTCTTAGAACCAATTCATTATCAAGAAGATGATCTACAGAGAAGGCTCCGAGACTGACTCGCATCTCTGCTGAAATGAGATTATAGCGATCAACAATTGGATTAATTCTAGGGAAAGGCTTACCGGCAATTATTCTTCTAACTAGTGCTTCTGCTGATGGCCGTTTTTTCGTAGGGTCAATCCCTAGTCTCCAATAGAATTGACGATATGCGGCAACGTCATTTTGTTCTCTTAAATCATCTAGTGTGAGACTATTTCTAATGACATCGAGTCTTTGATTTAATTCCTCGTCGCTAAGTTCTGGCCAACCATTCTCACCACGTTTGATTAGGACAATTCGAGGCTCAACATCCGGCAGATCTCCCTGTCGGGTGATGTGGAACATATAGGGGGCTTGGAGCCGTCAGGCTTGAATGTGACCATATTATCCCGCAGTCAATGGATTATGAACCCCTAAGTATTTGCACTAAGTGTGGGTTTATGCCAGGTGCATTCATTCCAGGGATGAAATGCCCGGAATGCGGTTCTTTAATCCTCTAAATTTCATTATTCACCAAGGATACTTTACAACCCAAATAATTCCATCGTTACCAATTACTTGAATTGCAAGCATGGCAGCACCAATTATTGGCCATATTGTATCAGAGGCAATACCTTGTTGATGGGCACCCCAGGCTAGTAATCCAAGAAGAATATTACCTAGGCAAACTAGCCATAAACAACCAATTACAAGCACTTGACTAAATGTACTGTCATTAGACATATGAAAAGCAGTTAACTCTAGCCAAAACATTGAGGGGATTGTAACTAATAAAAAAGAAATCAATAATCTAGTGTGCCCTCCATCTACACCATCACTCCATGGCCATTGAATTGTTTCTACAACTGCGCTATCCCAGTGATAGAGATAGAACCACCACATGATTAGAAATCCAGCTGCTGAAAAAAACATGCAAGCAGTGTTTAGAGAGCGCCATGATTCTGGAATACCCCCCCATAATTGATTTGGATCATCCATGCGATAAATTCCAAACACATAGGAAGCTAAAACCAATGGCCCGAATA
Source organism: Methanobacteriota archaeon (assembly GCA_002725475.1). Taxonomy (GTDB): domain Archaea; phylum Thermoplasmatota; class Poseidoniia; order Poseidoniales; family Thalassarchaeaceae; genus MGIIb-Q1. The sequence continues at coordinate 2,249 of PBPH01000073.1, forward strand.
TATACAAGGCTAGCCGCACGGTCTCTCTTGTGATTTCCATATTCAACCCTCAAGCTAAAGAGGAATAATCAACCTCTGCTTCTTCAATCTCTATTTCGTCGACATCCATCTGAGCCAGTTGTAATTTGCCACTCAATTCATCATTGACAGCATGCCAGTACGAGTATGCCTCAATTACCCAGATTCCAGATTCACGAGTTCCATTGCCTGAACCTTTGACACCACCAAATGGTAAGTGAGCTTCAGCACCTGTGGTAGAGTTGTTTATGCCGGTCATTCCAGCCTTTATTCCAGTCTTGAAGCGATATGCTTCCAGTCGTTCATTAGTGTAAATAGCACTTGAAAGGCCATACGGGGAAGCATTCGCAAGATGTAGTGCATGATCGAAATCATTTGCCTTAACTATGGTTACAACAGGTCCGAATATTTCCTCTTGGAAGCATTCCATTTCCTCGGTTACATCAACATAGACATGTGGCCACATATAGACGCCTTCCGAGGCATCTCCATGGAATCCATCAGGTTTGTTGTCATTACTGATTCTTCCCCGTCCGTAAATTTTTGTAGCGCCACTATCTTCACACATCTGAATTCCTGTGAGGAAATCAACAGCGTATTTTTCCGATAGCATAGGGCCGTACAGGACTCCTTCATTATGCAATGAATCTCCAATTGATGTATTTTCTACTTTAACCATAAACTTCTCTAGAAATTCATCATATACGTCCTTATGAACAATCAGATTTCCAAGGCTGGTACAGCGCTGCCCTGCAGTTCCAAATGCTGCCCAATATGCACCCTCAATAGCGTTTTCTAGATTTGCTGATGGCATTACTACCAGCGGATTTTTGCCCCCTAATTCCAAACTTGCAGAGACTAAATTTCTACCACATACTTCCCCAATCATCTTACCTACAGCAGTTGAACCGGTGAATGAAATTTTGTCTACTTTTCCTTCATCAACCGCATCAACGAGGTATTGGCCAGCGCCACTACCCTTACCATGAACCAAATTAATTACACCATCTGGGAGCCCTGCTTCATGCATTATTCTAGCAAGGGCAAATGAGAGAAGTGGTGCATCCTGCGGGGATTTCCAAACACATGTATTTCCGCACATTATAGCAGGTATCATTTTCCAAAAAGGAACCGCTGCTGGGAAATTGCATGCATTAATTATTCCACAAACACCTAGTGGCCGTCTATACGTGAATAACTCCTTGTCAGGCAATTCAGAATTCACTGTCTGACCGTATAGACGACGCCCTTCGGATTGGAAGAAAAGACACGTATCAATTGCCTCTTGGACCGATCCAGCAGATTCTTTCAAAGTTTTACCAATTTCTCTAGTTTCTAGTCTAACTACGTCATCTTTGTATTTCATCAATAATCGGCCCATATTTCCAATAATTTGGCCACGTGTTGGCGCAGGAGTCGCTGACCAAGATGGAAACGCGGCACGAGCAGCGGCAAGAGCATCATCAACATCCTCTTTAGTTGATAGTGGGAATTCTCCCAGACAATCACTTAGTAATGCGGGATTTCTTGATTCAAAGGTAGAGTTATCACTGGCAAGGGCCAATTTTCCATTGATAATATTGTATCCCTTTACCTTTGGCAGTCCATTTGGATTATCATTCTCAAGTTCTTCAAGGCCAACTTCCAACACGTGCGTCATGTTCTGCTCGGAGACGAGGTGATTCATCAATACTCCGTGAGTATCATTTCTTCACAGGGTGCCCAAAAAGGAGATTCAAAACTGCATGGTTTTTAGTGAGTCCGTGAATCCGGGGTATTGTAGTCGGAGGGGTTGCGATGGCAGATGATAAGAAAAAGACACTAGAATTGAAGGTTGCGAAGGCGATACCAAGTGATGTGGGGCATGGTCGTGCAAGGGTGCCATTTGATAATGATTTGAATTTGAAGCCGGGTGATGTAATCGAAATAAAGGGGGAAGACACAACGGCAGCAATTGTTTGGCGTTGTCGCCCAGAAGATGCTAATCTAGGAGTAATTCGGGTAGATGGAATTATCAGGAAGAACGCCGGGTCTCAACTAGGATCTAATGTCATAATTCGTAAGGTTGAGGCTAAGCCTTGTACTAGGCTGACACTTTCCCCAGTTATGGCTTCCAAACAGAAGGTACGATTTGGGCCAGGTATTGAGGGATTTGCTAGAAGAGGTTTGAACAAACGTCCGGTTGTTGCCGGTGACAGAATATTCATTCCAGGAATGACACTTTTCGCTGAAGCATTGCCTTTTGCAATAATGAATACTACTCCCAAAGGAATTGTTCAGGTATTGCCTGAGACAGAGATTGTCATCAAGGATGAAGCAATTGATGAAGAGGTTGACAAAGGAGGTACAACAATTTCTTACGAAGATATTGGTGGTCTTGGAAACCAGTTACAGAAGGTCCGTGAAATGATTGAATTACCGCTCAAACACCCAATTTTATTCCGTACTTTAGGAATTGACCCCCCTAAGGGTGTTCTTCTCCATGGTCCGCCTGGTACTGGAAAAACAATGATTGCCAAAGCGGTAGCAAATGAAACAAACGCACACTTCTCATCAATAAATGGTCCAGAGATAATTAGCAAATATTACGGTGAATCGGAGAAACAACTTCGCGAATTCTTTGAAGAGGCTGCAGCTCAAGCGCCTGCTATAATTTTCATCGACGAATTGGATAGTATAGCACCTAAGCGAGAAGAAGTAACTGGTGAGGTCGAAAGAAGGGTCGTGGCCCAATTACTTACATTGATGGATGGAATGCAGGGAAGGGACAATGTCGTGGTAATTGGTGCAACAAATCGCCAAGATGCAGTCGATCAGGCTTTACGAAGGCCAGGAAGATTTGATAGAGAAATTGAAATTGGAGTCCCTGATAAAGCAGGCCGTCAAGAAATCATTGATATTCACGTAAGGGGTATGCCAATTGCTGATGATTTTGATATGGGATGGATTCTCACTAACACTCATGGATTCGTTGGTGCAGATGTATCCGCTCTTTCTAGAGAAGCAGCAATGAAGGCACTGAGGCGATATCTTCCAGAGATTGATCTCGAGGAAGAAGAAGTTCCACCCGAAGTACTTGAGAAAATGGAAGTTTGCATGGATGATTTCAAGAAAGCCATGAAAGAAGTTGAGCCTAGCGCTTTGAGAGAAATTTATGTTGAAGTTCCAGAATTAAGTTGGAATGATGTGGGTGGTCTTGATGAAGTAAAGGACCGCCTCAAAGAAAGCATAGATTGGCCTTTGACGAAACCAGAATTGTTTGAGCACTTTGGAATAAATGCACCTAGGGGTATACTTCTTTTCGGTGCCCCGGGCACTGGAAAAACACTGCTTGCAAAGGCAATAGCATCAGAAGCCGAGGCCAATTTCATTACAGTGAAGGGGCCTGAACTTTTCTCTAAGTGGGTGGGTGAATCTGAAAAAGCAATTCGAGAGATTTTCAAGAAAGCTGCTCAAGCATCACCAAGCATTATTTTCCTTGATGAGTTTGAGAGCATTGGGGCCCATCGTTCTGCTAATTCAGAATATGGTGGCCAGGTAAACAATAGAATGGTTGATCAACTTCTAACTTGTATGGATGGGGTAGAATCACTGGAGGGGGTTGTAATTGTTGCAGCAACTAACCGCCCTGAAATGATAGATAAAGCGTTGCTAAGGTCTGGAAGATTTGAGAGAGTTCTACACATACCCCCTCCAGATGAAACCAGTCGCCGAGAAATATTATCCATTCACTCCAGAAATATGCCCATTGGTAAGTTCGACATTTCTGATTTCGCTAAGCAATTGGATGGTTATACTGGCGCAGATATTGAAGCGGTGTGTAGAGAAGCGGCACTAATTACGATGCGGGCAGGGAAGAAGACGGTTACTAGGAAACACTTTGAAGATGCAATAAAACGAATCCGCCCAACTGTTACACATGAAATGCTCGAGTATTATTCAAAGTTAGAAGTCAGCCTTACAAGTGGCCTTGAGAGGGTAAAGGGCGGAGACACACTTTCAGGAATTGAATCAGTCTGATATCTTATTCAGCGCCTGTCCCGTGCCTCGTTCTTGGCTAAAATATGACTGTGGGAATGAGAGGATTCAAGTCCTACCCACTTAGACGAGTGGATGATGACAGCGACCTTCGGACGAGAACTCATCGGTTTATCCGTGGTAGATACGAGGGGAGACATACTAGGTACTGTTGCTGACCTAATGTTAGATTTGAGCAATGGTTCAGTTGGAACAATGGTAATCGAATTGGGTGACGGCTTAGATGCGGATCTTCTTCCATGGCCCTCCGAGGCAGGGCTAATGTTGCTACCCACTGAAGAAATCGACCGCGTAGGGGCCCAAATAGTGCTTAATCGGTGATATGTCATCGATTCACCAACGCACAACCGTATTAAGGCAGCCGTAGTCGTCATAGCGTTGAACCTACGGTTCAGAGGGTATTGTTGTGGGAATGAAACCAGCGGATTTGTTCGCCCGAATCAATACCCGCCAGTTTCGTAGAGGAGCAACTCTAACTGCGTTTTACCTAGTTCTCGGGCTTCTTCTAGTAACTTTGTTGGGTAGCTTCATCAACCCTGTAGACTCCCAACTTTCAGCCTACGATGATGACTGGGATGATATCTCAACATTTCGTGACGATTTGAACTCAATGGGCGTAGAAACTCATAGTTTGGTCAGCAGTCCATTACTCCTTCATGAAATAGAAAATCCAGAGGAAACGGTATTTATTATTGCAGGTGTCGAGAAAGACACCATTAGTTTGCCTAGATTTACTGGTGACGAGAGTATTATTGATTTGAAGGAAAATGATGGTTATACCACTAGCGAAATAGAAGCAATCACTTCTTTCGTTGCTAGAGGTGGAACAATTATTGTCATGGATGATTTTGGATACAGCACGGGTGTCGCAGAAGCTTTTGGAATTGAATATAGTGGGCACAAATTGTATGATGCAGGTGCATGGACTTTAGATTACAATTATATCTGGATAAACTCATCTGACAGCTACAAATATACATCAAATGTTTCCAATGCTTGGATGCACCCCTGCTTCAAAGATTCTGATGGGGACGGGTATGTCGATCGAATAGATACAGACCCAGGCCACCCTGGTGTGCCGGGAACGATGTCCATTTCAACACAACAAGCAGGGTTATGTGCTCATCATCTTACAGGAGATGGGAGCCAACCCTGGGATTTTAATCCAGGATACGATTTACTGTTAAATAGCCCATCAGCCTTTGATCCGGATCACGCTGATGATAGCGACGACCAACGCTATGGTTTGGGATTATCAAGTACAGATTCCTATCTTGATATCAACGATGATGGCGATTTAACAGTAGGCCCTGCTGGCAGTGGTTTCGAGGGGGATATGCAGGGTCCATTCACAGTTTATATCAAATATTGTCTTTCAAGAAATTGTGAAGATCCAACATCTGGTAAGGCACATTTCATTTCAGATGGTAGCCTTTTGATTAATTCTGTTTATGACTATGAAAACAAATATGGAGACCAGCAAACTGACATCGATTCTAATGATAATCGGAAGTGGGCACTCGATGCAGTGGCAGAGGCAATTCTGTTTGACGACAACGGCACCTTGTCTGCAGGAGAAAACGCGCAAGTAATATTCGATGAGAGCCGCCATCAACAAACATCATTTATGGGTGATTCATACAATTTAATTTACTATCTACTCGTCTATTTCACTAGTGATTGGATGGCAATGTTACTTCTTTTCCTTACTCTCTTTATTGTTTTTGAGGCTGTTATAATTCGCAAGACAGATCCTGAGCCATGGAGGCACGTATTCAGCATAATCTACTATGGGTTTGGGGATTCTAGACGTTATGGTTACTACAGTAGAGCTAACAAGGTCAAGCAAGTACTTTTGTCAAGAGTGAGGAATCTAAACACCCTAACTCGAGAAGAGTTCGATGCTTTACCTGCTAGAGAGTTACAGAAAATGATTAGTGACCCAGTACTAGTAAAGTTCGTATTTGAAGATCGAAATTATTCTCTTGAGCAATTAGTTGCGGTGGTCAAACGAGTAAAGATGTGGGGTCGCAAGTGAGTGTGAGTTGGTATGTGGACTAGAAAAGCAGCACTAATGATGACCTCAGGAGTTGCGCTTGTACTAATTGGAATGATGATGTCTAACTTCCAACTAATGGTCATAGGGATAGCTTTCATTTCTTTCTTAGCCATTAACGGATGGATTTCAGGTCACGGAGAATTACATATTGTCCGAACTCTTTCAGCAGACAACCTCTACAAGGGAGACGATTTATACGTTGAATTATCAATAACCAATAAATCCCGAAGAAGAACTCAACTCTTAGAAATATTTGACAACGTTCCACACGAAATGAAGATGAAAAGCGGCCTAAATTACATGATGATCAATCTTGGTGCAGGTCAAACCACTCGTATTCGTTACGTGTTACGCTGTCCGTTGCGTGGGCATTTCTCTCTGGGCCCTGTGTCGATTCGTTATCGTAACACATTCAATCTCTTCTCCAATGAGATGTTTGTTGATCACAGATCCGATATCATTGTCTTCCCACAAGTTCGTGATGTGGAAGAAGCTATGGTACGAAGTAAAACTCCAAAGATGTACACAGGGGCAACAACCCTCAGGACACCAGGCCCTGGTACAGAGTTCTACTCCTTGCGAGAATATGTGCCTGGAGATCCGTTCAAGAATATCAATTGGAAAGCATTTGCTAGAACAGGGGAACTCATGGTCAATGAGAAGTGCCGTGACGCTGTTACAGATGTGTTCCTTCTTTTAGACAGTAGAGATGTATCTAGAATTGGGACCGTTCTGAAGAATCCACTTGAAATGGGTACTATCGCTGCCGCTTCACTTTCTGCTTATTTCTTACAGAGGAGAGATTCTATTGCCTTGGCGGTATATGATGATCGTCTTTCGTATTTGCCAGCAGACGGTGGTGATAAACAACATTTCAAGATACTAAGCAGTCTTGCTGGAGTTGCTCCAAAAGGAAACATGCCACTTCAAGCAGTAACCAATGCATTAGCTCCGAGATTCAGTAGGGGCAGCCCAGTCTTCATAATTTCAAGCCTAGAGGGGGATGGCACGGTCCCTCATGCAGTTAGGGATTTAGCAGGTCGTGGTCACGAGGTAATAGTACTGAGTCCAAGTAGTATTGACTATGAGCGTTTAGTCTCAAGAATTCCAAGAATGTCCTACGAGGTCATGAAATTAGAGAGGCAGAATAGGCTAACAGCTCTAGCCGGGTTCGGGGCACGTGTAATTGATTGGATGCCTGACGTAGAACTTTCTCAGGCATTACTGCAAGTCAAAATGATGTGAGGTGAAAAATATGGCGGATGATGTTGAACTTCAAGGAGAGGGGGTAAAAACCCTTCACTTGAAGTCACTTAGAATTCAATGGCAAATTGTTGCCATTCAAACCGTTGCAACATTGGCTTTAATTTGGTTATATTTACAACTTGGTACTAATTTTGGGGTATGTAACGCTGCAAATATTGACTCTGAAGGCGATGGACTTTGGTGCCCTGCTCTAGATCATACTTTAACTTTGGATTTATTTGAGAACATTCTTGGTTCAGAATCTGGAGATTCTTCATTTAATCTACCGTTACCAGACTTCCTAACAGGTCAAGGAAATGAAGGACCAGGAAGATATTACATGCCCATTATTTTGTGTGGATTGTTGACTGCTGGTTGGGTATTTCTCAATCTGCAGGCACCTCAACTAAGGAGAAGGGTGGTTCTTGGTGGATTAATAGTGCTCATTCTTTTCCTAGCCGGCCGCTTACTATTGGGATGGTTTTGGGGAATGCTCACTGAGTGGGACCTATATCTGCCGATTTCAAGTGACGCTTCAAGAAATCACGCCGAGACATTAGTATACCCATTAGTTCTCTATACACAAATTTTCATTGTCGCACTCTATTTGACTCCGATATGGACTGGGATGATGGGAATTTGGGGGCTATCAAGGAGAATGATTGGTTGGTCACTAGGAACAACGTTAGTTTATCTCGGAATTCATGCACTACTTTCATTTGAAGCAGTAACCGTTTACTTCGATGTTGGATTAAGGCCGATTAGTCCCCAAATTAGTAATGAGATGGTGCTAGGTGGTTTGGTTTCTCAAACAATTTGGCCACTGTTATTGATGGCAATTTTGATGTTGATTTACTCTGAATCAGGGTTTGCTGTAATTCGTAACCTAGAGTATGCATTCCGTTTGCCGGAGTCTTGCAAGAAAGATCCCGAGTATGTCACTCAGTTTGATAACATGCTTAATGGTCATCTAATTCACACAGTGGGCATCTTTATTCTCGTCTCACTTTGTGCAATTTTAGCACTAAAGTTTGATGATTTAATTCTTGATATTGTCGCGATTTTTGGTGCATCTCAATGGAGCGGCCAGGTCCAGGAATCGCTTGAATTACAACTGACCTATGGCAAAGTCATTTCAGCGATGTTAATGCTAATTTTTGTTGCAGGTTTGAAATACATTTTACCTTGGCAAAGGTTGGTTGGATTTATTGAATCATATCTGCCCGATTTCAGCAGTTCAGAATGATTTACGGGTAGCAACCCTATGAATGGGTATAGTCAAAATTCTAGCAAGTACAAACCCTGCTATGGGTAATCCACAGATAACTAATATTGATTGTAAAATGTTAGGAATTGGTAGGTCTGCAGCTAATGCAGGAGGAATCATCAGAATTGCAGAAATCAATCCGATAATTGAAACAATCTTTTCCAATAACATTGGATAAGATTGCTGCCCACTAATCTGCACAGGCATAGGTAATTCCCCTTCTGCGGCATCAGAAGGAGATGTCAAACTAATACACCTCACAACTCAAGGTCTGATAGTTCGTCCTCAAGAGATGCTAATTCAGAACGATGTTCAGGGTTGGCAGGGGGTGGAACTCCATTCATTGTCTCTTCCCTAACAGATGTTGCCGAATCAATTTCGGCTAATTGTTGAACAATTACAGTCATGTCATCTAGTTCTTCAGTGGTACCGAGCACCTCTGCTGATGGCAACCCTATGGTCATTCGACTAGTCAAGTCAATCCCGTCTTTGTCGTCAGGAGCATCGATTGGTTCCCAAGTTTGACTTGAATCACTAGGTTGAACTTCAACTCTGGTAGTTTCTTCTGTTTCTTCTTCAGTGGTGACTGAAGAATCGGGATTCATATGTGCAATAGCCAAGTTGTTGATTTCAGGCCTCTCCACTGCTGTTAGTTGGTGTAACTCAAATGGCAACATGCCACTCTGTTGGAAATCCCATAGGTCACCCACAGGCACTTCACCAGTCAAACCACTGGCGTCAAGTCGTTGTTTCAATTGCTCAAGAACTTCAACGGTTTGTTCAAGTCCAACAGATTCTCCTGTAGTTCTCTGGTCGGATTCAATGTAAATTTCATCAAGAGCCTGCTGAATCATTTTACGGACATCTTTCGAGACTGATGGTAACGCTTCTGGCATATGAGAAATCTTCTCAAGTGGGGAAACCTTTTCTGCAGGCAATCCCAACTCTACCATTTGACGCAACACCTCCCTCAAGTGCATTAGCATGGTAACAGATTGTTCGTATTCATTCAGTAAATTTTCCAAATCTAGTACTACATTTGAAACAGTTTCTGATAATTTATGCTCCAAACGATTCTGAACTGACCACCTAGTTAGACTTCTCACGGTATCTGCAGTCTCTGGTGCTTGTTGCCCTAGTAGATCCATCACTTCAGTTGAAAGAAGATATCTAGGAGTTTGGGCAACTTCATCAACTGTATGCTGAATGACTTGAAGAGCTCTTTCAACAGCTCTGTCTAATATTACGACGCTAAATCCACGTGAGCGTGCAGAAGTCATTCTCTCAAGAACAGGCTCAAGCATTGCCAAGCCTCCCTCGTCACCTAGCAGGGCTCTTGCTAGTGGCTCTTCCGACAGTCGTGCTCTAATTCTATTTGCTTCAGAAATATCCGCTAGAGCTAACTCGTGAGCGCCTTCCAAATCCTCTGCTTGCTCTACCAACATCCTCAGCTCTGCTTCAGATGCTCCCCTACGGGTATCCAAATCACCCAATTCCCTCATTAGTTGTCGTCGTTCTTCCATTAGTTCTCGTAATTCTGATTGGAGTAGTGTATGTTTTCTGTCCATTTCCCCACATCTAATCCTCTCCTCTTCAACCATGGCGCGGCTAGAGTGTAAATCCCCCTCAATTGACGTTACCTCATCTCTTCTTTGTTCTACTTGACGCTCAAGCTCGTTAAGTTCAGCTTGAGCTTGACGGTGTCGATCTCTCTGTGCCCCAACTTGTTCATGTAGTACTCGTTGCATTCTCTCATCATCATCAATTTGTCTTCTAACTTCAGTTAGCCTACTTTCTGCGGTTTCTAATTCTGATTTGACCCTCACTTCTTCAGAAAGCAAGCCCTCTAATGCTTCTAGAAGCTGTTGGCGTGATTCCATTTCACCAAGTGCTGAGGCCAATTCCTCAGCACGGTTCTTGATTTGATTTTCTAATTCTGCCACCCGTCTAGCAAGACGCTCAGCGCGAGAAGATTGTTCCTCTGAGGACTTTTGCTCTTCTCGAATCTTTTCAGCAGAGTCATCAAGTTGTTTTGACAAAGAAATTCTGTCGTCACGACCTTCTTCAATTACTTCCTGTAATGCAGCCATTTCTGTCTTTAACGAATCACGTTGCGACCGAGTGGAATCCACTTTTTCTTGAATTTTAATCTTCTCTTTTTCAAGTCTAGCAATTGCATCGGATTGGGTTTGAATTCTAACTTGCAATTCTGCAACCACTGGGCCCATCAAACTCTTTCTAGTGGTTCCAGGTAGTCCTTCTGATCCACCGCCGGTATCCACTAATTTCCATTGCTTACGGCCATCTTCCATTTCTTCAAACCCTAATTCAAAACCATAGAGTATCTCAAGTCTACCTTGTAAGAGGCTTTGTCGGTCTTCACTGCGTGTACGACAGGTTGCAAGAGCGTTACACATTGTACCAAGTGACCAATCATCGACTGTACTAGAACCAAGAACTAGGCGCATTGCCCTATCTAGGCGTACAAGTCGGAGTCGATTTGAAGAAGATGTTGCATTAGTGAGTGCCTTTTCAGTGGTATCAACACCTTGAGTTCTGATTCCTACCGGAGTACCTTCAATTAGCGTGATTGCAATACTAGGGCCCTCATTTGGGACCGACTCAAGGTATCCTGTAACCGATTCATCCTTAGCAGTTTTTAATGCTGAAATTGTTTGATCCACACCACTTTTTGAATCTTTAACTACAATTCCTTCTGGAAGTGGCTCTCCGCCGTCGTCTCCAGCAAAACCGGTCGATTCAGAACGGAGAAGTGCTGATGCATTTGCCAAAAGAGCAGTATGGTCGGCTTCAGGTTCAGTCCATACCGCAATAGCAGCATCGCCCGCGGGTGCGATTAGGAGGGAGCCATCAGCTAATGACAGGGAACTAGCAAGCGCTCTTTCCTGATTCATTCCATCTGTTAAATTCTGCATTCCTTGAAGGTGGTTCTGAATCATCACTGTGAATTCATTGGATTCAACTGGCAGATTGCCTTCGGCATGAACGAGCATACCATCTTCAAGCGCGCACGCCCCACGAGTCACATCACTTTTGGATAAGGTTTCAATTAGCAGTGCCAAATCTTTAGTCGGGATATGCCCCTCGATTCTAGGCATAGGAAGAAGAGTTCCTAGAGTTGCTGGATCAACAAATGCCTCAAGCAGTGTTCTAGCAACTTGTTCAAACTCAGATTGTGACCAAATAACACCTCTTTCTCTTAGTTTGGTCGATGCGCCCATTTTACGCAACTCTACTTTAGCATCTTCTCCAGCAAGGAATTTTTTCCCTTTATCTGAATCACACATCCAACCTGCAGCTTCTCCAGCACAAATTAGTCGGTGACCAAAAGGATTCTTTGATCTAGGCTTAAAGTAAGAAATTGCCCCAAAATCAAATGGAAACACATTTATTTCTACATTCAAGTCCATTTCGCCATCTACTGGTTCTCCCATTGGTAGTTCAAACATCATATCACCTCATTAGGTCCTCAATCACAGGGGCACGTACCCTTATTTCATGTCTCAATCTTCCAATATTGGACCCCTCTCTGCTTGAGACATAGAGGCTGAAGCCTCCAGATAGGGGGGCAATTATCGAATTACCGTCATCCGACTCCATCCAAATTTGTTCAGGTTTTTCTATCCCTGATGCAGTTGCAACTCTGCCCGCTTCTCGTAGAATATTTTGCAATCCATTTGAAACATCGACATCTTTCAAATCAGGAGTTAAGAAAGTAGCAATTTCATTCATATCTACATCAACAACAGCGGCAGCTTGTACGCCTTCGATACGCCCAAAAGTTGCCAATAATCTCTGTAACATGTCCTCCCCCGAAAGCACATCAGGCCGCCTACGCCTTCAAGAGGTTTTGCGCGCTCGGCCCCTAAAGGGCCGATTTGTTACGTAAAATCAAATCGCCAACTGGAAAATAGCGTTTTTCGACCTATCTACCTAATTTTCGGCACTCCAATAATTGTTACAACCCCCACTTTTCATTCAAAATAGATGTTTGAAAATTGCAATTGGAAATTGCATTTTCCAATATGAAAATTATTGTATTCCATTAGACATTCAATTCAAAACAAACAGCCTCGCCGCAATCTTTGATGAGTGCCATCTCAATAGCTACTTGCAGCCGTTGCAAAAATCGGGCGGTTTTGTATCAGCGTTATAGTGGAGTTCATCTTTGTCATCGCCACCTTGCAGATTCGATAAGAAGGAGAGTAAGTAAGAGTTTGAGAGCGCAACTAAAATTACCCAAAAAAGCCCTTAGAGATGATGGTAAGCCTCGGGTGATTTTAGTTTGTATTTCAGGCGGTAAGGATTCAGCAGTGCTACTTGATATGATGGTTAGGTTTCTTGGTCCTAGAAGGGATATTGAGTTAGTCGCAGGCTCTGTAGACGAGGGAATTGATGGGTACAGGGCACCATCTCTTGAGAAAGCCATGGAATTGGCATCTAGTTATGGAATCCGTGTTGAAACAATATCATATCCAGAACTAGAATTTGAAAGGATGGATGAAATTGTAAAGATGATGCCAGATCTTTCTACAGCCCATAAAGATGCGGATGGCCTGAAGCCTTGTTCCTATTGTGGCGTCTTTCGTCGTCAAGGATTGAATGCTCTGGCTGAACGAGTTGGTGCAGATTGGATGGCTCTAGGGCACAATCTTGACGACACCGCTCAAACAATATTGATGAATCTGCAGAAAGGTGAAGTCAATCGTACAATACGCATAGCACCTCACACATGGGCACCACTCGAAGGGCTAACTCCTAGAATAGTTCCATTGCGTTGGATACCTGAACAAGAGATTCATGCATATGCTAAGGGAGAAGACTTACCAATCCATCATGGTGATTGTCCATATGCGCCAGGTGCCTTGAGACAAAGAAGTAGGGATATGATTGCACGCCTTGAGTCGGATGTCCCAGGTTCTCGTCATGGTCTTCTACATTCAATGGATGCTATTAGAGAATTACAAGTTGAAGCAAAAGGGGACCATCTTTCATCAGAACGAGCGACAGAAAGAATGCATAAATGCCAGAATTGCGGTGAGGTTTCATCAAAATCAATTTGCCAAGCCTGCATAATGAGGCAGTGGGTCAATGAGAAAAGCAACTAATCTATAGTAGATTGTCGATAGTTGAATCCATATCTTGTGTCCTTCCACAATAGTGGCAACGTAATTGTAGGGGTTCAACAGAAATCACAACCATGCGGTGTGGTTGCGGTTCTCTGTCAGCATGTGTAATACAATTGCTAAAGGTGCATCGTGTTACATTTATCATCTCTTCCTGAGCTTCAACCGAACGCTTTTCAGCAACTGAATAATTTCGAATGATAGCAACGGAAGCGTGAGGTGCAATGATGCTTAATCGATCTAGTTCGTCCTGAGTCAATTCACGATCTTCAACTTTGATAATGTCCTTTGCACCATATTTGCTAGATGGGACATTCATCACTAATGATACTGGGTTTGACCTCTTTCCGGAAATCCTTAGCATTCGCAACACTTTGAGCGCAGTACCTGCTGGAATATGATCAATTACCGAGCCATTGCAAATTGCCGTAACTCTTCTCATTTCATCACTCATTCGCCCACCACCTCTGGAACTGGTACTCCAAACACACGGCAGAGAAGAGCCATCCTAGCAACAACACCATTGAATGCTTGGTCAAAGTATCTTGCATGAGGCGTGCTATCGACATTTGGGTGAATTTCGTCAATTCTTGGAAGTGGATGCATAATAATCATTGATTGTTTGACATCCTTCAAATTGCTTCGATTGAGTTTGTAAATCCCAGCAACTTTCAGATATTCATCTTCATCGGGGAATCTCTCCTTCTGAATTCTTGTCATATAGATTACATCTGCAGTTGGGAGATTGGAAAGTAAATCATCTGATACGGTGATTTTAGCTCCAGTTTTTTGCAAATCCTCTAGAAGTTCTTCAGGCATCGAAAGAGATGAGGGTGCAATGAAAGTCAAATGTGCCCCAAATCTAGATAGTGCGTGAGAGAGGCTGTGGACAGTTCTACCGTAACGCAAATCACCAACCATTACTACATTCAAGTCAAGCTTTCCATGGGCTTGTTTGATTGTAAAAAGATCTAGCATGGTTTGAGTTGGATGATGCCCTGCTCCATCGCCTCCATTCAATATTGCGATTTCGCAAGCATCAGCAGCATATTGAGCAGCTCCTTGACGTGGATGTCGTAGAACAGCAACATCACAATATCCATCCACCATCTTCATCGTGTCAAAAAGTGTTTCTCCCTTAGTTACTGAAGAAGAAGCAAGCGCTCCAAGGTTGACAACATTGCCTCCCAACCTTTTCATGGCGGTTTCAAACGACATCCTAGTGCGAGTGCTGGGTTCAAAGAACATATTTCCAAGTAATTTGCCCTGAAGTAATGGGAGAAAAACCTCTCCTTTTGCAACAGGGAGCAGTTTTTCAGCATCATTTAGCAATGCTTCAATCTCTTCATTTGTCAGGTCATCCATAGTGATGAGGTCTCCCGCCATATCCTTCCCCGTCATAGCGCGGCGCGACCAAGTCATATGGATTCCTACTGTAGCAACTTAGCATTTCACATCTGACTTCGGGCCGAGGACTTGATGAAGTGAAGGGTTGTGGGGGTGTTGATGCTCGTCACTAGAACCCCCGTAAGAGTCTCATTTTGTGGGGGCGGAACAGATCTAGCGGCATTTTATCGTTCATCTGAATTAGGTGGTTTGGTTACATCAGTTGCTTTACAAGCTCATATCTATGTAACAGTTAATCAGAGATTTGATGATAGCATTAGAGTTTCATACAGTCAAACAGAGACTGTTGATAGTTTTGAGGATTTACAGCACGAGTTAGTTCGAGAAGCCATGCGAATCACTGGAGTAACTTCTGGTGTTGAGATTACTACTATTGCAGATATCCCTGGAAAGGGCACGGGGCTTGGTTCATCATCGTCAGTTACTGTGGGACTTTTACACGCTCTTCACCTATACGCTGGCAGAGATGTGAACTCAGAACAATTGGCACAGGAGGCCTGTGAAATTGAAATTGAGGTATTGGGACAAACTATCGGTAAGCAGGATCAGTATGCAGCTGCTTTTGGGGGTTTGAATCAAATTTCTTTCAATCCTGATGAGACAGTAAAAGTAACTCCTTCAGACGTAGACTTATCTCTTCTCTCAGAAAATTTTTGTCTAGTTTGGACAGGATTAACAAGAAAGGCCACGCCAATTCTTGAACAACAAAGTCGTAACACCTCCTCAAAAATGGATGATTTGATTTCTATGAGAATGCAGGCCGAAGAGGTTTCTGAGTTACTTGAAAAAGGAGATTGGGGCGCTGTTGGCTCAATTCTTGGAGATACATGGAGTTTGAAGCGTTCTCTAACCGACGGTATTTCAAATCCTGAAATCGACTCTCTGTATGACAGGCTAATGGAATTGGGTTGCTCAGGTGGAAAATTGCTTGGTGCAGGTGGTGGCGGATTTATTCTTGTTCAAACACCACCTGGTGTTCAAGAGAAAATTAGAACCAATTTATCGAACAAGGTAATTCCTTTAGTTGCCGATTGCGAGGGCTCGATTTTGCTATTGGATGATCGGGACGTGTAGTGATGCAGAAAGTTTTTCTCATCATTTTCATGTTATTAATCAGCCTTTTTTCAATTCCCCAATCTATCGAATTGGAGCCAGTAATTGACAACAAATTAGTAGACTCATACGCAAGTCTAGACCTTTCTATTTTGGATGCAAACTTGGATGGAATCGATGGTGCAGAGGTGACAATCATCAATGCTTGGACTGATTTGATTGTGTTAGGCCCCTTAACAATGTCAGCAAGTAGGGAAACTTTTGTCAATCTACCAGGGGGCCCGGTTAGAATTGAAGTCACTCACTCTAATTATACAAATGGTGCAACGGTAATTAATCTCACACGAAATGAATTGGTTGAAGAAACTATCTTACTCACGATATTTGATAATAAATTGAATCTGACTGGACACCCACTTTCCACAGTATCACTCACTCTCACAGGAACTCACGATGAATTACAAACCACACTGGATCAAAATGGAATTGGAGAACTGAATGTACCATCATCAGGGGAGGGTTGGATTCTTGCAACATTTGATGAAAATCAATCTCTTATTCATTGGAACGGAGAGAGTAATCTCTCTCTACAAAATAATGGGTCAGTGCAAGTCATTGGTGTTCATGCTGATGTAAATGAAACTGGGACCCTGAGGGTTGAGCACCACCCCTCAGGATTTTGGAATTTATTTGGGTGGAGTGGCGAAGTTTCAGTATCTCTCCCCCGGACTTACGAAGGTGAATGGAAGATTTTCAATTCTGAAAATGGTTTGCGAATTGGTCAACCCCTGATTACAAATGACATATTTCAAGTAAATATCACCGCACTTCTCAACGATCAGAGTGCCTGGCCTTCTCCTAATTGGGGGGGTCATGGATACCTCAACATGACTTCAACTCCCAATGTTGGAGAACCATTCAATGTTACTTGGGAAGCCGATTTCAATATACCAATGGATTTCGGCAGTTCTCTTCTTTCTAATCGTTCTCGTGGATTAACTCAACAAATTGATTCGTTATTCGGAAATAATAACGGCCAATTGAGTGGAATGGAATTGATGGGTTTTTCAACATTTCATCAAGAACATATGTGGGCTGAAAGTAGCCATCTTGTGTTGTTTGATGAAGCGCCATTCGTAGGTCAGGTAGAAAGGGGCAACTTTTCCATTTCTCAAAATAACGTAATTGGTGCAGGTTACTATAGTTGGTCTGAATCAGCAATTCTAACAGGTCAAGCCACTTTTGGAAATAGTAGAATGTTTTGGTTCCCGGTGAGGGGTGATGCAATAGAAGCCATCCCAATTACTGTTAATCTCCCTCCCAATTGGGAAGTGAGGTATAGTCCTCAAATTGAACTCATTACGGGTGGGCAAGGTTCTTTCACTCTCAATAGATCTCTTTCACCTACAGTAGGTATGTGGACTGTGACAATTGGCCCAAACCAAGCACCAATTGCTAATGCACATATTCAGAATCTAACAGGTTTTTCGATCCCTCTAGATGATGATTCTACAATAGTTAGCGATTGTAGTGATTCTGGAATTTCTACTCTAGATAATAATTGGGAATTTCGCAGAAATGGATATTTCCATGGTTCGGGAGAAAATGATACACACACCTTCTCTCCGGTTAATCTGAGCTATTACCATGGAGATACTTTGAATGCAACATTAGTTTGCACAGACTGGAATGGAGCAATTTCTAGGTGGTGGGGGGAATTCTATGTGGATGGTCAATCACCCATGGCATCTCTAAACGTCTCGGAGGAGCCCATCGTTGATTTCCCCACAATGTACTACAATCTAGATGATGTTGATGGGTTTGAAGTTCGGGCAGGCTCAACTGTAACAATGGTCGCCAATGCCACCGATGATTCGGGGGAAGTTGTTCAGGTAATTTGGCGCTCCAATAAATCTGAAGGTTGGCAACATCATGATTACCGATTTGAAGATAGTTTTAATCAAGGAAATGACGTAAACTGGTTGCATATGGATGTAGAAGAAAGACATAATCAACGCTCATTGACGGTATATTCGATTGAAATGGAATTAATTGATGGAGCCGGAAATAGTAATTCTTCGCATTGGGATGTAACAATTCTAGATGCTACTCCTCCAGTAATTACAGCGGAAGTAATGGTTGATGGTTTGCCGATCGGGCCACTTAATCCCGCGAAATTAGAAAGCCAAATTAGTATTAATTTGACTAGGTCCTTCGATGATATTGATGCTATTGAAAATATTGTTTGGGCGGTATTTTTAGACAACCAATCAATTATTGAAAATGGAACATGGGAAACAACACAAGTGTTTTCATTACCAGCGATGTCTGTAGGAGTTCATGAACTGAGAATTTTCGCAAGCGATTCTTCAGGTAACGTCCGAGAAGTAGTTTCTAATCCAATCGTAGAACCACAGATTGCAGCAGAAGTAAGTGGCATTTCTATCGATGTTCTTGGTGAACCAATAATTGGTGAGCCAGGTACTATTTTGGTGACATTACAAAATATAGGTTCAACCAATTCAAATGTGACCATATGTTACTTTGATCAATGTCGAGACTCATTAAATTCGGGTATTGCAACCCATGAATCTCCCGCAATCATAACCTTCCCCCTTGAAATAAATAAGTTTGAGTCTGG
Organism: Methanobacteriota archaeon; assembly: GCA_002725475.1. Classification (GTDB taxonomy): domain Archaea; phylum Thermoplasmatota; class Poseidoniia; order Poseidoniales; family Thalassarchaeaceae; genus MGIIb-Q1. The sequence continues at coordinate 21,124 of PBPH01000073.1, forward strand.
AAGTATTAGTGTAGATGTTCAGTGGTTTGACCAAGCAACAGGAGTGGGTGGTAATTTCACAATGTTTAGTGAAATCTTACCTCAATCACAGTGGGGGAAGGATGCAGACATAATCACTGGTATGATAGTCATAACAACATTAGCATATCTGATATTCAGAAAGCGAGAGGGGGGCGACGATGCACCCTTGTAACACAAATAAATTGAAACGACCCGAATTATAATCGTGATAGGGGCATATTATTGATGCGAGACGCACCGTGGTAAGTCATGGCGGAGGTTGCTGAGGTAGATGACTTGCTCGCTAAGGCGCTTAAAGAGCAACGAAATCGTTTGGAATCTCTAGGGATTATCTCTGCAATTACATTAGTCATAGTCGCATCATGGTACATTTGGCCTGGAATTGAGGGTAGGGCAGATTTTCTTGCTAGATTTGGGCCAGGGATTGTGCTTATTGTCCTAGCTTTGGCCATGCAAGATTTAATTGATTTCGGCCCGAAACACCGTTCAAGAATTGGTGCTCTATCTGCAATGTCTTGGGCTCCACTATTGATGTTAGGAATGTCTGCCTTCAATACTTCTGACACCACTACAATTAGGCTTGGTTATGCTCTTCTTGCACTAATGGGAATAGTTAGTTACAATTTTTCATCGGGGGTACTTACTGGCACTCTACAAGCAGTTCGTTTCCGTGGTTTAGTACAACTATTGGGGGCAACATCTGCTACAGCATTGTTACTTTCCAGATCATTTGAAGGAATAGTGCTGTACTCCTCGATAGTAATTTGTATTCTTGCCTTTGGGGTTGCAATATTTGATGCGATTGGTAAAGATCCTGAAAAAGGAGTTAGGAAGCAATTCAAGACATTACGTGACAAAATAGAGATGCGAATACTTGAATTACGTGCAGAAGGGATACAAGTTGATCAGGCTGCATCTTTATTACAGGGTGCCAACGAAGTTGGTTATGTAAATCCAAAAGAAGGAATCACCATCCTGAATCTAGCACTGGATGACATTGAGAGAACACTAGCCATGTCTAGTGATATCTCTGATATCCGCAGCGATGCTGCGGAAGCAGTCGAAAAAGCTGATGATATTGCACCTACCGCAAAACGGGCAAAGAGGATTTTGACTCAAGGCGACCGTGAAATGGAACTTGGTTCGTTAAGAGATGCTGAAATGTTATTTCGAAAAGCGAAGAAACATGCGGGAGAAATTATAGAATTTTGGCATCAAGCAGAATCTGCAATTGCAGATGCTAAAAGATCTTTATCTGGGTGTGATGGTGCGCAGTATGAACCATTGAAAAGGTCAGTAAAAGACGCCGAAGAAGCGCTTCTAAGAGAAGAGCCTGCAGAGGCTGCAGGACTTGCACTTTCAGTCCCTGAACACGTGGAGAATCTTACCACTTCAGGGGATGTTGCATTGGAAACTCTTGAGGAAGCTAAGCGTTCTATTGAAGCAGCAGCAGGAATAGACGACGCTGATTTTTCATTGAGAATAGAGCAGGCTGAAAATGCATACGAAAGTGGCGATTATTCTTTAGCTAGGGGTTTGGCAGACTCGATTCTTAGGGAAGTTACACGTGAAGCCGAATCGATGGTGGAAGTGCAAAAGGCATGGCGCCAAAGGAAGAAATTAATCTCTAGATGGTCTGATTGGGCTAACGCAGACGAATGGGATACTAGGTTGAAAGCGGTGGATAAGGCGAGAAAAGCAAAGCAGTGGTCACATGCTGCAATGTTACTTGAACAAATTACCAGTGAGCTTGATTCTGAAGGTGCTGCAAGTGCGGAGGCCGGTGAATTGCTGCAATTCTTACAAGAAGAATGGAGAGCGCTTCGAGAAAAATTGGAAGCTGCTGGTATTAAGGTCAAAGATACAGAACGAAATGGCTGCGAAGCGGTTGTTGGTGAAGCCCATGTTGCCCATCAAAAAGGGGATATCGAAACATGCCTATCAAAACTTGGCGATGCAGATAGTAGAATGGAAAAATTGCGCCGCAGAATTTAATCACATTTTGTTAAAAGTGCGAGCACCGAGATTTGAACCCGGGTTGGCAGGTTGGGAACCTGCAGTCATAACCGCTAGACCATGCCCGCTCCAAACTCTCGACACGGTGTTACTTCTTGAGTAAGACGGTGAGGTCAGACAATGGTGTCACGCCGCCGGTCATATTCCTCAAGTGCTTCTATCATCGATAGGCGACCTACTGCAACTGCCTGAGCCAATTCAATTGGTAGAGTAAAGCGCCCCCCACTTTCACTTCTACTTCTCCTCTGAACTTCTCTAATCTCTCCAGATGTTGGTTGTATTTTTCTCTTGGTCAATATCCTTTCTCCAGACATTCTAGCAATTCTTGCAGCCGCAGCGTGATGTTCGTGTCTACCTACTCCACTTGAGGTTCTTCTTTCATCGACCATCTCCACAATTAAACCTCTAGCAAGGCATATGTTTGCTATTCTAGCACCAATAGTTGGGGCGCCATCACCGATTCTAATTACAGAAATTTGATGCTGGATTGAAGAAATCAAGTTACATATTCTATCAACGGTTTCATCCACCCCTTCCATCTGTTGGGTGCCAATTGGTTTTCCATCAGAATTCCATGCTAAACCAGGCCGAGGACCTGGATCGACCCCGAATGCAAGAATACCAGTAGGATTTTTCTGAGTGGATAAGTGGAGCGCTTTTTCAATAGATAAATCCACTTCAGAAATTGAACAAGCCACACCTATTCCTACATTGCTCATCTCAACCTCTTCAGGAGTTCCTAGCCAAACAGTTGAATCATTTGGCAAAGCCCCTTCTTCTGAAATTTGTACAAAATCAATCCCCCGTTTTCGCAATGCCTTCATCAGCCTATAAGCTAATTTAAAATCAGCAGTTTTGATGAACAGTGCTCCCACAAACTAGTGTGGCAAGGCATCCTTTGTCAATGATTGTGGTAAATGGATATGGAAATTCGAATTATCTTGCATAATAGCCCTGCGGGCCTCCAATCTGTCCGGTATGGTCTTGAACAAAGTAACAAGCGTAGGATTCATGGCTTCTCACTATGAGCGCGAATTACGCGCTGTCCTCATAGGCTCTCCTGATGGAGTCAGAGCAGTTACGCGCAGTTGCAATGCTTCCGAGAAGGCACGTGCAATGCAAGTAATTAGAAGGCCATTTTTGGTTGTCCGCGCAGCAGGTAGTGGTGTTGCAGGGGCGGGTGATTTGTTAGCGGTTCGTGGAGATATATCATTCCCCATCGAAGTCAAGACAACCAAGGAAAAGAAAATCTATCTTTCAGGAAGGACCTGGGAGCAATATCTAGATTTGAAGAAGGAAGGTGAAAGGTGCGGTTTAATGCCAATTTATGCCATGAGGTTGAAAGGAGTCAGGGGGGACTCATGGAGAATTTTGAAAGTAGAAACCGACAACCTATCCGGAACACCTTCAATTATTGCTAGAAGTATTCCGTCTCTTCCTTTGACTAAGAATAAACGTCCATACCTAGATTGGGATGCAGGCCTCCCCTTGCACAAATTTCTAGCCCTTCTTTGCAGAGATGAGGAAAGTTATTCACAAACTGCAGAAATTCTTAGATCTAGAACGGATCAATGGGTGGCTCAAAAAGATGCAAGAATAACTAGAGAAGAAAATGAGGAAGTCGAAAACGAATCCCCCGCAGAGTGGGTTAAGAAGTTCCGTCTTTGAAATCTTAACCTAGTAATATTGGAATATATCGCCATCCTATGAACGCAGCAACTGGACAGAAGATGAAATTCGCCAACATATAACTGAATGCAGGGACGTGTTCTCCAGAATCTATTAGTTGAATCACGTCAAGACTGAAGGTTGACATTGTTGTGAATGCACCAAGTGCGCCAGTCCCAATTAAAAGAAGCATTTCTGGTGTTACTTGTTCATTTGCTATTCCCATTGATACCAAAACACCTAGCAGGAATGAACCTAGTAAATTGACTAACAAAGTACTCCATGGAAACTCTGAAGGAACCCACTCTGAAATTGCATATCTAGCAACAGCTCCGCAAGCGCCTCCTATCGCAACTAGTAGTAGTGATTTAGGCTCCACGCCGGTGGCCGAGTGCTTATTGCCTTTCACTTTGGTGTATTATTTTCCCCGATACACTCAATCACTATCTATCTCTGCGACAAGCATGGAACCCCTTCTCTTCCTCACCGGGAACTCTGGAAAACTCGAAGAAGCCAGACATTTCTTTGGTCCATTGGGGTATCAAGTGGAGCAGTTTGTAATTGATGGAGAGGTTCCAGAGGTGATAGAGCCTCAAGCCGATAATTTACGAAATGTCACGCAATCCAAAATCAATCAGGCCGCAGCCTATCTAAGTTCATGCAATCGAAAGGGATCAGTCTTGGTTGAAGATGCAGGTTTGTTTATCGATGAATTGAATGGTTTTCCAGGCGTTAATTCAGCCTTGATTCTTGAACAAATAGGTCTTTCAGGAATATTGAATCTAATGAAGGGATTTAATAATCGAGGTGCAGAATTCCGTGCCTGTGCTGCAATTTGGGATGGGAATCAAGTCATATTCGGCGAAGGGGTTTGCAGAGGTGAAATTACAGAAGAAGTTAGAGGTGATTCAGGATTTGGTTTTGACCCTATTTTTTCTCCTGAAGAGGAGGGTACTGAACGCACTTTTGCACAAATGAGTAGGGCTGAAAAAGGCGAGTTCAGCCATAGGAGAAATGCGCTAAATAGCCTAAAAAATCAACTTGAATGAATTAGCCACTCATCCGTCATAATCAAAGAGGGGTCGCATCTGCTCGCGAGTGGAGGGGACGGGATGTCATTCGGTCGATTACTGTTATATCTCGCTTTACTGTTTGGAATTTTGTTCCAACTTTTCCTCTCAGGAGAGTGGGGTGGTGAAATGTATGGTTACATTTTCACTGGCGCTTTGCTTCTTCTTGCAGCATTTTTAGTTATGACAGGAGGTAAGAAGAAAAAGAAGCGAGCTAGACCTCAGCGAACCTCTTCAAAATCATCAAAGTCAGAGGACGATTCCTACGATTTACCAGAAGCCGTTGTAGAAGAGGAGGATGGCGGCAGTCGCCGTGACAGAAAGATGGCCGCTTCAGCAGAATCAAATTCTTCAGAATTAGGAGATTCGGATGGCGACAGTGTAATTCAAATTGAGGAAGAGGAGATTGAGGAAGAAGTTCATGTTGCTGAGGAATATGTGGTTGATATCGACGCAGAGCAGGTCGAGGAGGCTGATATCGAGGAATTTGTAGAAGAACGCCGAGGTAAAAGGGAGGCCATAAAGAAACGAATTGAAGCCCGTAGGAGAGGGCAACTCGCTGACATCCGTGCATCGGCAGCAAGAATGTGGTCAAAGCAAGATAGTGGCGAGGACTTGCTATCAATTCTTAGCCAACCGGGCCATGGCCTTACTTTACTTGAAGAACCTGAAACAGTCGAGCCTGGGCACCCCTACGGCGCAACATATGTTCGAATTGACAATGCTAGAATTCTAAAATTGAGAATACCCTTGGATGATGGGTTTATTGCTGCAACAGAATTGGAAGAAGAAGTAGAGGTGGAACTTGAGGAACTTCCTCCTCCGCCAATGCTAGATGGTTTGCCTTTACCTCCACCACCCACTTCTAGTCAATCAAAATTAGATGCAATGAGGGACGAAATAGGTGAGTGAATTGGCCGAAGTTCTGTTAATTGATCGTATTGATGTTGAAAATTCATCACCCTCCGGCGGGGTTGTAGAAATTTGGACCATAAATAGGACAGACAAACTAAACGCTCTCAACAGCGAGTTATACGAGGCCCTCAAATCAGCCTGTAAAGCAGCGGAAAAAGATAACCATGTGAGGGTGATTGTCATCAGAGGCGCCCCGCCTCCAGAACCTCAAGAGGGGGAGCGTCAAAAACCTCCAGCATTCGTAGCTGGTGCGGACATTAGTGAATTTCTGGGCGCCGATTCTAAACAAATTAGAAGCGTGTTTGATAACAATGCTTGGGAGGCGATTTGGAATCTTTCTAAACCCACTATTGCATCCATTGATGGGTTTGCTTTAGGGGGAGGTAGTGAGATTGCACTTTCTTGCGACCTAAGGGTCGCAACATCTCGCTCAAATTTCGGCACGCCCGAAATCAATCTTGGATTAATTCCCGGCGGAGGGGGGACTCAAAGACTCGCTAGATTAATTGGTTATGGGAGAGCCTTGGAAATGGTAATGACAGGAGATATGATTTCTGCTCACGAAGCA
>PBPH01000074.1 GCA_002725475.1 Methanobacteriota archaeon
AAAGCACCTTCTTTTTCATCTTCCGTCATTAAATCACCTTAGAAAATCGAAAACAATAACGTGCAAGCTATTGTTGAAAGTGGCTCAGGGAATAGCCAGTGTGTTGACGAACTGTCAAAACCAGGTACCGCATTTAGAATCGTTAAATCGCTTGTTAGTCCATTGACACCAAGTGTCGAAGCCGAAGGAATAATGCTGGTTGTCTGGGCATCAATTAATACTGCCCTAGCATCGAATGTTTGCCCACCGACATCCAGTTGAACTCTGCTAGTTGCTGCAATCCTGCCACCACGGACATCGCCAACTTCAACGATTGGATAAACATCACCAACCCAATGAATTTGCATTGTTGCACTTTGTAGATTCTCCCCAATTGCTTCTATCTGTTGTATGAATATTCCTGGTGATGAAGGTAAATCTGTTTGCTTAACATACAGCAAACCAATACCACCTTCAGATGATGAAACAGACATTCCGAAATTCTCAGTAGGAGATATAGCTGCATGACTTGCCATGTCTTCAGTGAGCAATAACATATCACCCCTAGTATTGACTGCTCGACCAGCAGCTGAAATGAACAAATCCATACCTCTACCGGAAGATGAATAATCTAGGGTGGGCATACCTTGGAAACTAGTATCTTTGGTAATATCGAAATTATAAGACGGTTCGACATCTAGAGTCATTGTGCCTGGTATCTCCCTCATGAAAACTGTTAGTGGCCACCATTCCCCATTAGTGAAAACCTGTTGTTGCATCATCATAGAATCTACGCTTTTTCCTTCTATTTGTTGGCTCTCTGGGACAGACATTGAAAGATGAACTCTTTGACCCAAAGCAGCGTTCAAATCCACCATTTTCGGAATTCCGTTGAGAAGCACTTCTGAGCGAGTTGCCCCTTCTCTGTCAAGTAACATTGCATGCACATAATCCAATCTGTGAGACATCACATAACGTGAAGTGAGCATTATTTCTGGGATTAATAAATCATTTATTCGTTCTAAATCCATCTCAACTTCTAGTGAAGTCGTATCGCCAACCTCGAGCCCCACCATTGTCAAAGCAAAATCCTGCCCTTCAAATCCTTTAATGTCAAAAATGAATTCTTCTCGTGTAGGGACCCAACCATCTAAATCGATTTTAACATGATATTTGTCTCGAACTGTCATGTTCGTGTATTCAATGAAGAAATTTGTACGGGGGGGTAAATCTGGTAACCATGTCCTTAGATGGAACGCTGTCCTATTCTCATATTCTCCTGCACGCATCGCTAGACCATGAACCCAATCTGGCTCGTCAATGTCCATATCACCTTGACGTAAATCTGCAACAAGAGTAAATGGTGATGAAGTATTCAATTCAATACCTGCTGAGAATGATTCTGAAGTTGAACTGTCGCCAGTTAAACTAGTAGCAAAGCCACTGAGGATATCATTTACACCTCTTCCTACATCGGAAAAACCTGCAAGGAAAAATCCAACACCCGCAAGCCCACCTTCAGTAGAAAGGTTGGGCATTGCCAACTCATTTTCGCCATCAGACGGGGGTATAGATATCTCTAAATCGCTTGGCAATGGGCTGATTAAGATTTCACCATTTATCCCCATTGTAGGGTCATCCCAATCAGTTTCGTCCCTCATAATGAGGCCAAGATTTTCTCCACCCTCAGACAACAATTTTACAGAAGGCATTCCATCTTTTCCAGTGGCCCCTTCGATTGCAGGTTCTGAATATTGAATTCCTTGAATCCCACTAATTCGAGCGGACATTGAGGCTTCGTTAACATCCATATTCTGCCAAAACATGAAATGGTCCCCATCCATGGTTTTCATCTCAGTTGCATTACCCATCTGAATTGAAATGCTTCCAATGGCAGTATCGCCTTCCCAACTAACACTATCGCCTGTTTCCATTGTAAAATTTTGAGGGAACTGCTCAATCAAAACAACCTGTCTTTGTACCCCTTTGGCTCCGGAATAGAGTATTTCACCCAAACCTGAATCACTATTCCAAGTGACATTGTCTTCACCCATTATCAAATCGAGTGCTGATGGTTGGGTTGAAAGGGATACTGTTTGAAAAGCGTCTGTTGCAAGTTCATTTGAATCATGCTCCATGTAAATAAAACGGAGTGGATCCCCCCCAACAGTTCGTAATGATATTATTTGTTCATCAGCAAGCGTATCGTCAACGATATGAATTGATTTCAAACCATTATGCTCAATGCTAACAGATACAGGAACTAATGGCTCAACCATCCCTTCCCTGCCATTTACGAAGTCAAGATCATTGTCTTTTGCCATGATGATATGAGAACCTGTAGTAGTTGGATGAGAACTCGAACCAAGTTCAATGTGTGCCATGCCTAAAGCCATCAATTCACGATCTGCAGCTATCGAAGTGTAGAAATCAAGAAGGATTTGGCCGCCAGTTCCAGTTCCATCCCCATCCCCCCCGACAATATTTACAATAGCTTCTGGAATACTATTTACTATGTTACCTATATCTATGAATACATCCACCAGATTAAGGATTGTTGCATCTAGAAGTGCTGAAATTGGATCTGCCTGAGAGTTATCAATTGCTCCTTCGGCGGGTGACCCACCGCCCAACATAAAACTGCCTTGCAAAACCATCCCGGTTGGCAAATCCTGAGCCGAGATATGCAATCGTCTGTGGTCATCAATTGAGCCGGAGCGTTGGAACCAAGAAGTGTATTCAATCTCTTTTACTGATTCTGTGGCGAAAATAATTATCAATGTATTTGGAGGGTTGGTTGGATCAACTGGTAAAGTCGGATCTTCGTTGTTAGGAGTGGAATCTTTACTGAAATTCTTGATTGCTAGAATCATAGAAAGCCTCTCAGGCATCTGTCCTGGTAGTTCTGGGGATGACTCGCTTCCTAACATTCTGAAAATTCTTTGAATTTCAACTTGAGGAAGTTCTCCAGATGGCATCCCCCTTAGCCAACCAATTGAATCTGTGATATTACCAAAAGGTTCCCCGGGTGCTGAAACCTGATTTGAACGGTTTTCATGGAAATGTAAGTGTAAATCAGTACGCTCATCTGCGAAGTACTCAACTGTATCAAGGCCGCCTTCTCCCGTCATTCCAAATGAAGTTGTAAGAATATCGTCATTACGTAAAACCAAATCAATAACTGATGGTAAAATGACAGATTCTGCCACTGGATGGATTCCAAGATCAATATAGGCAAATTCAACCGCTTCTTTTTCACCTGCATTTTCTGGTGCATTAAAATGAACATAACCAAATCCAACACCTACAGTACATCGGTGCTGAGATGACGGAGCGCCATGCATCGTTTCTGCATTGTAATCATTTGGACAATCCGTTTGTCCCGCATTATCAACATGAATAGCATATGGAGCTGCAACTGATGCAATACTAATTCCAGTTTCATCAATTGGGCCTGTAATTAGGCCAGTTAATGCAAGAATGAATGAACTTGTGGCTCCAGAGATGTCGAACCAAAATCGTTCAAGACCTACTTCTAAACTGAAATCTTCGGGAGCCATTGTAAATCTACTATCAATTACCCAAACATAGCTCTCACCCTCACCTAAAGGATTGATTGAATATGCAAATTGCTTCATCAAAGATACTTCAAGATACTCGATGTGATCCCAAACCGTGGCTTCTTCATCAATTGCTTTAACAGTGAATTCAATGGTTGGTTCAACCCAAAGAGTTGTAGGAGGATTTCCTTCAGTTCCCCAACCATTGCTTTCAGAAGGATCAACTGTCAAACCTACTTCAATTTCCTCTGTGTTGTCATTGTCAATAGAAATCTGATGCAATAATGGGTTGTTGCCGGTTAGAAGCCCTATCAAACCCCCTGCGAAAAGCGCACTTTCTGCAAAATCTACTTCTTCATAATGATCGTATTCTTCACCAGTATCGGTCTTAAAATGGGTCCAAATCACGAAATTATCAGCAGTAAGTAATGTGCCCCAAATATTGTTAGCCCATTCTGGTGGATGTTCTTGAGGGTTTAGCACCATATTGTAGGGAGTGGGGTGAACTGCCTCGGGGGGCGTTGTATTCACCATTTGCAAGTTATTGAGATTTTCATTCACCCTCCCTAGTGGGTCACCACTATCTGTCACTCTTTCTTCTAGCCTCAATTGATCTAGGGCTGTATTTGCAGAATTAGTAACCACGGAGTCTCCAATCATGCTGACTCTGTTATCCAACACATCATCAAGTTGAGAAAGAATACCAAAATCCTCTACATTTACTTGTAATTCCGCCGATGCGACACTGATTGGAGCCAATATTGGGAGTAACATGATTAAAGTGACAAAAATCCCTATTTTTGAGTCTCTAGAGCGAGGGCCAGCAACCAATAATCTAACGCCGCCCTCTTCCATGGTGTCATTTATCCGCTCATATCGCTTGAAAGATTTGGTTAGTTGATTCAAAATCGAGTGTTTTCGTGGCGATATTCATCGAGCCATGATTCCTCGTCCTCTTAGAGGACGATAAATCATAGTTGGAGACGAATCCTCTGTTCGCACTTAGGACAAGCAACAAGAGCTTCATCTATGCTGTTTGGCATATCTACAGCAAACATCTGCTCGCATGCTGGACAAGAGGCCTTGACTGTAGTCACCTTTTCCTGAACTGGTTCCGGTGTTAATTCTGGTTCAGGAGTAGATGGTTCAACTTGTGGTATGGTTTGGTTTGTAGTCTGATGTGAAGAACCTGCTGAATCGGGTAAAACAATTCCAGAGGAGCGCTTCGCTACTTTGGTCTGATTAACTGTTGAAGATTCACTGGATGATATAGATTCTTGTTTATCGGGAGTGTCCGATTTGACATCTCTTTTCCTAAGGAAATCGAGGTCATCGAGAATCTCATCCTTCTCTTCTACAGGATCATTTTCTTCCTCCACAAATGCAGATAGGACGTCTGTTGAAACGCTAACTTGACCATAATCTGAACCGGCCAAAGATGCTATGCTATCTCCACCTCCGAAACTTTGCGTCCCGGTATTAGCGTACATCGCCATTTGATCCTCTCTCTCAGGTTCTGGTTGTACAGATTCTTCCTCCTCTGCCGCTTGTTGTAGAGCAAGTGCTTCTCTAGCTATATTCTTGTTGCGGATTCTCCATGCAAACCAACCCCCTCCACCTAATATTGCTAACAATAAAATTACTAGTACTGGAATAAAGCCATTGAAGTCAGAAGATGAACCGCTTGCCGAAGCAGGGTCTGCCTCTATGTCGATAAGATGCTGAACTGTCTTTGACAGATTTGCATCATTTGTAACTGTGCAAGTTACATAGGTTGGCTTTGAGTTTGAAAATGTCCAAGAAACTGATGTTCCTGTAGCTTGATTGTCATTTCCAGTGTTCCCATCCAAGTCAGAATCTACCTCCTTATCGAAGTCCCAAGAATATCGAAGCGTTGATGATTCGGGGTCGCTTGCTGTAACTGTAAAAGTCACTGATTGGCCTTCAATTGCAGATGATGCCGCAGCTATTTCCCCGACCATCGGTTTCGTACCATCTCTAATTAGGACTGTCACTGTGGTAGTTGCGATATTGTTGGCAGAATCTACAACTGTTAATTCAATTGTGTGATTTCCAGTCACATTAATTGAATGAGTAAAAGATGATTCACTGTAATTAAATGACGAAATCAAATTACCATCAACTCTCCACTCCTCACGTGAAATTTCCCAATTATCTCTAGATGTGGATGTCAATGTAAAGGGCGCACCTACGTCTCTCTGCCAAGTATCAGATCCCAAGATAGAAGCTTCCGGGCTTGTAGAATCTGTGATAGTTACAGTCGTTGAATCAGTACTGTTTCTTCCATCTGGGCCGTGAATTGTTGCTTTAACAACTTGATTACCCGGGCTTGAGAAGAATGTTGTTACATATGCACCGGTTTCATCTGTGTTACCATCACCGTCGAAATCCCATTCAGTTTGAGCGAAATCAACCTGGTCTGAAAGATTTGGTGTCGAATTGATATTGAAACTAACCACCTCCTTCACATCAACATCTTGTAGATTATCAGTGCTAGAAATTGTTGGAGTTAGTATTGGTAATAGAGTCACTGAAACGGTTATTTTCAGTTCGCTCGACCCATCTCCACCTCCCGTTGGGCCTGCCTCGTTATCCAAGAAAAGATAGAGTGGCTGACCACTTAAATCAGATGTTACAATCCAAGGCTGGGTTGTTGCTGAAGTAATCGATAACATTTGTGTGCCAGGAACCCAAAATGATCCTCCCCCCCCTAACAAATAAGTGTCTTTCTGTGATTCAGTTAAAATGAACAAATCTCCTGTGCCTGATAATGGAAGTGCAGTAATAGAAATTTGAGTTCCTGCATCAAGAGTGAGTGAGTCTGGACCTAGAAGTGCCAAATGACTACCAGGGGCCAGAACTTGTAGTGAGTCCATTAGAGTCCAGTATGTGGAATTTGGGAAGGTTACTGAAATGGATATATTAGATTCTGCACCACCTTGACCGCCTTCACCACCATCACCACTGTGATTCAGGTTATCTAGAATTAGATACCAAGTAGTTTCTGAGCGTTCAGTAGGCACTTGCCAATGCCATTCAGCATTTCCTAACAGTGACTCAACAGATGCGTCTCCTTCCCAAATAGAATCTGCCCTGTAAGATTGGCCATTTAGGTAGGTGCCTATCGAATTTGCAGCAAAGATGAGAATGTCTGCAGAACTCCCGGTTACTGATGCATCAATCGATACTAGAGAACCTGGAGTTAAACTTCCCAATGAAACCTGCAGGCAGGTTTGATCCGTTAGATTAACCATTTGGGGAAGAGTGCCTACTTCAGTTGCCTGACAAGGTGGATCTTTGGGCCCTGCATTGTATATTGAATCTGAAACATCTATGGATTCATTATTGGCTGTTGCTGCAAGCGAACTCAATAGCATTAGCAGGGCAAATGACACAGCAACACTCCAGCGCATTAGAAAACGGCGTTACTGTTCTCCATTTCAATAGTACACCCTTCGGGTGTGCGGCTTGAAACATCAAAAATCGTATTTTTTCCACCCTTCAGCTCTTCTATGCATAGAAACTTCACCGTCTTTGGAAACTGTGAAAATATCGCCATCTATACAAGCAATTGAGCATTTGTGCAATTCTTGGGCTTCTTCTTGAACTAATTTTATGTCATCTATTCTGGAACTATAATGGGTTAGTGCCAAGACTTTGGATTTTGAAATATTGGCATGACGGGATGCATCTAATGATGTTGAGTGATTCCACATCTTTGCTTTCCCCTCATAAGCCATCAGATGAGTTGCTTCATGAACAAGAATATCTGGTGACGTAGGAAGTTGAGAAAACGCTTCTACGTCGCCAGTAGTATCTCCCGAAATTAATATTGAGCGGGGTTCTGGTACCTTACCTCGGAAATCACTTGCTAAGAGTTGCCCAGAAGATGTTTTGATATCTGAACCATTTGCTAATTCCCTTATTTGATCATTTGATAGATTCAACTCATCTGCTTTAGCACGGTCAAATTTGCCATGGCTAGGGACATTGGAAATCAGCCATCCGCAAGATGGAATTCCATGATTTGTTGGAATAATATGCAACACAACACCATCAAATGGTTGTACAGGGCTAGGAAATGGTGATTTCTGATTTATGGGAACTAAAACCCAATTAATAGGAAATCCAAAATCACCATCCTTGCCACCAAGGTTTTTCCATTGATGAAACAAAATTGCGAAATCTGAAGAATCGACTCCGCTATCTAAATCCGGAGCAAGTCCGGGGTTTTCTGTAGCCCACTCAATGGCTTCCTTACTAGATGGCGCAATTATGTTCAATGGTTCTGTGCGGCCATCGAGACCCATTGTTTGCAACATAGGTAATAGCCCCCAACAGTGATCAAGATGCGCATGAGTGAACAATATTGTTCGTATCTTAGCCATTTTACTACGTATGTTCAAATCGCTTTTTTTGAGACTAATGTTATGAGTTACAAGGCGGTTTTGCATACCTTCACCACAGTCAACAAGTAGTGCCCCGCTTGGCGTCATTACATATGACCCTGAAACTGAGCGCCCATGGGCGAAGCGTGCAGAAGATGTGCCTAAAACGTGCAATTCAAACATGTCGCCCAGATAGGCGGAGGGGCTAACCCCTCATCAATGGTTCATGGCATGGACTCTGGAATCGGGGTCGGAGGGAACCATCGTAAAATCACTATATCTTCTATTCCTCGCACCCAGTGCCAAGGGACTGCAACATGAACTCCACCAGCTACAAGGTCCTCTGAACAGTCAACGACAAAGAGGTGACTGGTTGTCCAATGATCTACTTCTACAACGGTATCATGGACTACTCCGAGCTTCCTGCCATCGGGTAGAAACACTGGAAGGCCGCGCAAAGTTGTGATTAAGGCCTCTGCCATTGCGAACCCATCGGACTGTCATGGTCAATCAAAGTTAGCCATAAAATTGGCTAAACAACGTTATTTTCCACGGTTCTGGTTTGCTGCGAGGCTTGGACGTAGTTTCTCAGCACCCTTGCCCTTGTTGTATAGGCCTCTGCCACGCTTACCTGCGCTAGTCTTACCACGATGAGCCCTGCCTCTGTGGCTACTTCCAGCAATCCAACCTAATTGTTTATCTGACTTAATTGCAGGATGATTTGGATCGACTAATATTACTTCGAAGAATTTTTGTTTCCCATCTTGACCTACCCAGTAGGAGTTTAAAACTTCCATGTTTGGATATTTTTTGCCAACAC
Organism: Methanobacteriota archaeon; assembly: GCA_002725475.1. Taxonomy (GTDB): domain Archaea; phylum Thermoplasmatota; class Poseidoniia; order Poseidoniales; family Thalassarchaeaceae; genus MGIIb-Q1. Next base: position 8,769 of record PBPH01000074.1, read on the forward strand.
GCTCCTCAGCAAGACGTTGAGTAGACTTAGCCATAGTAATTTTACGCATACCCATCTTACTTGGCTTTCTCTTTGCGTTAATCTTTGACTTACGCAGACCTCCGCGTCTAATTCTGGTTCTTACAACTGTTACACCCTGCTTCGCTTTGTAGCCTACACGACGCGCTGCGTCAATGCGTGTTGGCTTTGCAATACGCTGGAATACTGGCTCACGACGCCATTGCACCATACGCTGACGACGGTAATCAGAAGGGAGGTTTTCCTTGGGCTTCTTCCAAGTCTCGCGTAGTTGATGAGATATGCCACCAGCCATATAGAACCCTCCAAGGCGAGTCGCCGACCTGCTGCCCCTTTATCAGCGAACCGGTATCAGTTTACAGATAATTTACACTGAACACACTCACTACGTGAGGTGATAATGCACAATGAACAATAGAAGATGAATGTTTTTTTCAAAAAAAAAGGCCTGACTGGGAGCTTTTGCCCCCAGCCAGACGTGTATGCTTATCTTTGTGTATTTAGTTCAGGCCACCGACCATTGGCGGCATTACCCTAACAGTTCCAACCTCGGCCCAGTCTGCGGCTTCAAGTTCTGATGGCTGTACAAGCCTGTTCCCTGTGAATACCCAGGCGCCATCGTTTTGATTGATGACATCCAATGTCTCAGCTTTGGTTAGTTCCATCTCAGTGTGCCCAGAAAGGTCTGCGATATGTACTAAAGTTCTAATTTCGGAATCCATGTGCTCTTCTCACCTCCCAACATCATCGAAGTTGGTAACAGTACTTAAACGAAATATTGTGCCTATATTAGGCACTAGTTAGCAAAGCAGAATTCAAGGGTATTTATTTAATCGAAACGTTGGAATCCAAAACGGCTTCCAGCATCTTTCTCACTTGCTAAACCAAGAGCCTCCCCCAGTCTATCTGCACTCATCTGTTCCTCAAGTAATCTATCTCGTGCAACACCTGTAATTATAGCCATGACTTTGATTGTATCACCAAAACCTGGGTCCTGTCTAGCACCCATAATTACGTTTGCATCAGATGAAATACGACTAGTCATCAAGTCAACTACTTGACTTGCTTGTTCGAGCGTCATATAAGGCCCTCCAGTCACATGTATTAGGGCCCCAGTTGCACCGGCCACATCGATATCGAGAAGTGGATGGTTCATTGCTTCATGAACTACTTCTTCTGGACCTCGGTCTGATTCACCGTAGAGCATCATTGTAACGCCACCATCTTCCATAATTGTTCGGACATCAGCGTAGTCTAGATTGATTAAACTTGGAAGTGTAATTGTCTCAGTAATACCTTTGACAATTTCTGCAATTAATTGATCCATGATGCTAAAAGCTTCGTCGAGAGGTAAATTAGGAACATAATGTAGCAACCTATTGTTATCTAGAACTAGAACAGCATCACACGTCTTTCGTAATTGTTCAAGACCTTCCAACGCCCGCTTCATTCTCTGACGCCTCTCTACATGGAAAGGTGTCGTTACTATTGCAACCACAAGACCTCCTGCTCGCTTTGCTTCATCAGCAACTACTGGAGCAATACCTGTCCCAGTCCCACCACCAAGACCTGCTGTGATGAAAACAAGATCTGCATTATTGACTATCTTGGAAATCACATCCCTTCCTGCTTCTGCACATTTCCTACCCATTGAAGGATCTCCGCCAGCACCCAAACCTCGAGTAATGTGGCGTCCAACCAACAGTTTCTGCATTGCTCGAGTGTGATCTAAATGCTGTTTATCGGTATTGATAGCAACTGTCACAGCCCCTTCAACACCTAAATGAGTGATTCGATTCATCGTGTTATTTCCGCTCCCTCCACAACCACAAATTAACAATCTTGGATTGGGCACACCGTACGCATTTAATTCGTCGCCCACAAGAGTTGTGGCTGGACCCACATCTACATCCTTTCTCAACTCATTGACAATTCCGCTATAGTCGGGTTCCCCCGTTACGCTTTGCCCCCCATCCATGGACTCCACCGTGTGCACTACCTACGAACACCATTCGCTTCTTCAAAGGTATAAACGGTTGTCGGTCTTTGATGGCCTCTGGAGGGCGATTTTTCGACCCCTCAATTATGCCACAGAGGGCAATACTCAGATGAATGAAAAATCCCACCAACCGCTTTGATGGGTGGTTTGTGCTGAATAATTGCTAGAAATAGTCAAATGAAAGTGGTCGTTCGGTGACCTGCCCGTGCTTAACTCAGTTGGCAGAGTGCCTGACTGTAGACTAGAATACAAACGGTTGTATTGGCAGCCATCAGGATGTCCCCGGTTCAAGTCCGGGAGCGCGGACCAATTGACTACCATGAATTGTAATTATATGCAATGACCCACTTGCATTTTCTTCTCCATGGCGAGTGTTTAACAGGATGATAGAAGGGGGCCGTTCATGGCAGGGAGGTCACGGTTTCCGATTGGGAAAAAATCTCTGCTCTCTGTTTTATTAGCCCTATTCTTCCTCCTTCCTGGTTGCATAGGGGATGCGAACTCTGTTTCTGAATCTCAGGAAGTTGAAGACGGACCCATTACACTTCAAGTATGGCATACATTTGCTGCCGAAAGCAAAGAGGAAGAAACTTTCACAAACGCTGTAAGAAATTTTGAATCTGCTCACCCAAACATCACTGTTGAAATCACAATGGTGCCTTTTGGCAACGCTGATCAATTGTTTTTGACCGCTGCACAGGGAGGGCAAGCGCCGGATTTGATGAGATTGTCGAGCGATCAATTAGGGTCAATTGGAGAGGTGAGAGTTGATGGTTTTCCCTTACTGGAAGATTTACGACCCCACCTCACTCCAGTTGAACGCACTCAATTTGATGAGAGAGCACTTGATGCTATGCGTTATGGAGATGCCTTGTATGGAGTTCCGGCAAGTCAAGATTGTTTATCTCTAATTTACAATAAAGATCTGTTTGATGCAAGGGGCCTAGATTATCCAGATGAGACATGGGATGAGGGTGATATGTTGAGTGCTGCTCAACAATTAACCACCCAAGAGGTACAGGGTCTTGCTCTACCTATCAAGTCAGCCTACTGGTGGTTTCCAATCCAGGAGGGCTTCGGTGGAAGTCTATTTGATGAAAACGGACAACCAAGTCTTGATTCAAATGGTTCATCTGAAGGAATGCAATGGATGTTGAACTTGGAATTAGAACACGAAGTTGTTGCGATGGGCACTCAGATTGAGGGTATGAAAAATCAATTCATTACTTCAAAAGCTGCTATGATTGTTGATGGACCATGGAATTGGGCCACATACGAAGCAAGCCGGATTAACATTGGTCAAACACTTCTACCAACTGTAAATTCCACCGGCGAAAGAATGGCGCCACTAGTAACATACAAGGGATGGACAGTCAGCAAACAAAGTCTTCACAAGGTTGCTGCTTCCGATCTTGCACTTTGGCTATCTTCAGAATCTGTGCAGAAAGATTTCGCAATAGACACTTACACCATGCCAACACAAACTTCTCTTGAAGAAGATAGTGATATCAAAAATAACGCAGTAATTGCTGGCTTTTTGGAACAAACAAAAGTTGGTACTGCCGCACCTACAACTAGAGCGATGTCTCTAGTTTATGGCCCATTATCGACTGCGTTTGAGCAGGCATACTCTGGAACTGCTCCACCTGAGCAAGCTTTGAGCGATGCAAATGACGAATTGATTTCTCTCATAGAAGGGTTGCAGAGTGCTGAACCACCTACAGTAAATGAGGGGTATCGTACAATAGAAGTCACTGTTGATACAAACGGAGCCACAAATTACACTATCGAAGTTGATGGAGAGATTCATACCAATTTACGAATAGATGCGGGAGGAAATGAAAATGCCGGCTACGATAGTTGCACCGCTGACGGTAATGAGTTATTGAGGGATGGCGAAGTGCCCTTAATTCCACCTTCCACCACCTCATTCAATTGCACGCTTACAGGAATGGTTCCCGGTAAAGTACACAACATCGAAGTCTTTGCAGATGGATTTTCTATCCTCAGTCTTGAAGCCACTACAGATGTTGTTGGTGAAATACCATCAAGCGGCGATACATCGCCAGTCATGTTTGCACTAGGTGCAATTACACTCTCACTAATTGCTCTATTGAGTTACAGTAGATGGAGGGATGAACGTGAAGGAAAAGTGAGTTCTAGATTGGCTCAACTATACATAGCACCAGCAATGCTAGCGCTGGCAATCTTGACCTTCTATCCTGTAATTTACGGATTCTGGTTGTCATTCACCGATGCTGACCAAACACATCTTGGAGAACAGGCGTTCATCGGCCTAGCTAATTTTTGGGAAGTTTTTGCCTCCTCTGGTTTCATACGAGTGACTCTATTCACCTTAGTTTGGACAGTAGTCAATGTCACTGCCCACATAGGGATTGGCCTCTTTTTGGCCTTGGTTCTGCAACGTGCTAATATTCGGGGAAAAACAGCCTATCGAACTCTACTATTACTTCCATGGGCTGTCCCCTCTTACATTTCTGTACTAGTTTGGAAGGGAATGTTTCAACCGGACGGCCTAATCAATGACTTGCTTGGTACTGATATCAATTTCCTCTCAGATCCAACTGGTGCCCAAATCATTGTCATACTTGTCAATATTTGGCTTGGTGTCCCATTCATGATGATGTCACTAAGTGGAGCAATTCAGGCACTACCAAGAGAAATGTATGAAGCTGCTGAAGTAGATGGTGTGACTGGTTGGAGGGCTTTTCGCCACCTTACCTTGCCTAATCTAAAAAGTGCGCTTGTACCACTTTCTCTACTTGGATTCATATGGACATTCAATATGTTCAATGTGATTTATTTGATGACGGATGGGGGCCCTGACCTTTATTTCGGAGAACCAGGGCAAACTGATATCCTGATTACTTATGTCTATGATATTGCCTTCAGGGATGGTGCTTACGGTGTTGCAGCAGCATGGTCCGTAATCATCTTCTTCATGCTGTTGGCATTCTCTTGGACTTACATGAAACAGACCAACGCTACGGAGGCTTCCACATGAGTGAAAGCACAATGAAAGATTGGTACACACCAATAGAGGTACACACTCTCAAACGTTGGTTAATTGCAACTATTATAGTAAATCTTGTTCTACTTATCATTGATCTATTAAGAACAGATGATATGAATTTCATTTATGGCTTAACAGGTTGTATCTTGCTTATCGCATTAAACCGGCTATTTCCTGAAGCTGAACAACGTTGGAGAAAGGATGCCTCCTTAGTACTGAGTGGAGCGATAATGGCCTTGGGGGTATTGCGCCTCGCCAGTATTGAAATCACATTGTTTAACCTATGGATGCAAGCCTGGTTAATCGTACCTGGAGCAATTTCTCTTTGGTGGTTATCAAGCCGCCCTGTGTCAGCATGGGCAACACAAAAGCTTTCTACTCATGCTATTGAATATGGACTTAAACGCAACCATGGATTGAATCAAAAGTATCGT
>PBPH01000075.1 GCA_002725475.1 Methanobacteriota archaeon
AATCGCCGATTGAAAAAATTAGAAAATGGTTTGCCAGAGTTATTGGAAGGGATTTCAACATCATTAGGCGCCGGTCTTGGTTTGCAGCAAGCAATTACTTCGATGTCTGAACAACGAAATGATGGACTAGGGCAATTATTGAGGAGAGCAGTAGAGAGAAGCAAAATTACTACATTTGATGCCGCTATTTCTGAATTTGCGGTTGATTCTAGGTCCCCTCCGATTCAAAGAGCTTTCAATTTGTTACAAACAGCCGATGAAAATGAAGCCCCTCTTCAAGATGTCACATTTTCAATGAGTTTGGAATATGACCGGCTGTTAAGATTAAGAAATAAAAGAGAATTGGATTTGAAAGGCCAGGCTTTGATGCTCAAAGGGTTAATGTCTGCCCTCCTTCCTGCTACAATTGGAATGATGTTTGGGCTATTTGCCGGCCCACAATCAGGAATTCCTATGGATTTATTTCATCCTTCTATGCTACTCTATTTCACAGCGGGCTCTGCTTTTTCAGTCTTGGTTTCAGCAGTAATGATTGGAAAAACCCTCAATTCTGCTGTTTGGTGGATAGCCCCTTGGGCATTGTTTGCCCAAATAATCTACATGGGGTCTTATCTAGTATCGTCGGTTATGGTATGAATAGGAAGTGATTGAATGAGTGATGAAGTTCTTGCCCGGTATGGATCGATAACTATCTACATGGAACCCAATCATCCAAGCCCCGTATATCATGTCGATGGACATACAGAAGCAAACCCATATGGTGCATTGAAGCCATTATTGGAAGACGACCAACTTGAGGAGGTAATGTACAATGGCGGCCAGCAATGCGTCAAAGTGGCACATCGTGATCACGGGATGTGTCGAACAAATATTTGGATAGAAGATGATGAAGGATTGAAAATAGCATCTAATATCGCGGCTTTCACAAATGTTCCACTAGGAGATGGCCCTGGCAAGGTGCCATTATTTGATGGCCGCCTACCTGATGGTAGTAGAGTCAATGGTGTCATCCCTCCAGTTTCACCTGATGGTCCTACTTTGACGATACGTAAGTTTAGAGAAGATCCAATTACAATTGTAGATTTGATTGAATTCGGAACAATTGATTTGACTCTAGCAGCTACTCTTTGGTGCTGGGTTGATGGTTTAGGTGCCCGCCCAGCGAATTTTATCATTTCAGGAGGCACTGGTTCAGGAAAAACAACTACGCTAAATTGTCTTGGTATGTTTATTCCTTGGGATAAGAGGCTTCTAACAGTTGAGGATACTGCTGAACTACAACTATTCCATGATCATTGGCTACGAATGGAGACCCGTTCAGAAAGGCCTGATGGAACTAATGAAGTTGATATGGATGATTGTTTGAAGTCCAGTCTTAGGATGCGTCCTGATAGAATAATTGTTGGAGAGGTTAGAGGTTCTGAGGCTTCAACACTTCTGACTGCAATGAATACGGGACACGACGGCTCTTTTGGTAGCCTTCACGCTAATACGGCAATGGAGACAGTTACTAGAATGACCAGCCCTCCAATGAATGTCCCATCAATCATGATGAGTGGCTTGGATTTGATTATCGTTCAAAGTAGAATCAATGTGGGGGGTAAATCAGTTCGAAGGATTGTTGAAATTGCAGAGATTGCAGGTATGGAAGGTGACCGCCCCAGGCTAAACCCGATTTGGAAATATGACCCTGCTAAAGACATTACAACTAGTACCGGAGTCCCAAGTAAATTAAGAGAGATGATTTGTTCTGCGGCGGGTTGTAGGCCTGCTGATTTCGATGCTCACATTAGGCAAAGAGAACAGATATTGAATGACATGATGTCAAGAGGTATCAGAGATATTGAAACAGTTACAAAAATTATCCAAACCTACTATTCACGTCAGTGACCACTTTCACCACGGTTTAGTTTTCTTAGTAGGGCATCCGCAGCATCCAGTTTTGCTTTCACTCTATTCCCAGCAGATTCTTCATCACTCTTACTTTCCACTACAGTATCAATTGTAGGCGGCTCTCTTCCCATTTCAGATAGAATTTCCCTCATAGAGTCAACAACTTCAGATACCTTTTCATTATCTAGGGAAATTATGGTGGGGAGTGCGGGAATATCTTCTATTGCCACGTATCCCATTTCAGCAGCCAAAATTCCAGCAGCAGCCAATAGTCGGGGTCTTACTTCGGTTTGATTAGCATCCCACCCCCTTCTTTCAAGGAAACGAATCAACAATGCGTGTTCAGGGGGGCCAAATGCTCCTTCAGAACGTCTAACAATCGTTTCAACAACTCTTTCAAATGACTCCATTTGTGACTCAACTTTGCCTAACTGTGCCATGGCCTCTGGACTTACGTCGTGAGTTCCGCGGTATAGCATATCTAGTGCCCTTTGTCTTCTAGCAGTGACGGGGTCCATTTCAGATTCACTAGCTCTGAGTGAGACTTGCAAATCAAATAGTCCGTGAACTCTACCACTAATCGCAGCCAATTCCAAATCCAGTTCCGAATCCAGTGCTAGATTTTCAAAATCTACTCTAGCTGCTGCAATATCTCCACCTCTGTTTTCTAAAATCACATCTAATTTGTCAAGTAGTTGAGGTCGAACGTTTTCCAAGTGGCGAAGTGCTTGTTTTTCTCTCCATGAGCCTGGAAGTGTTGATCTAGCTTGGTCCTCTTGTTGCTTTAATTTGATCATTTGCTGCAATTCATCGAGAATTCTCTCTCGAACCACGCTATGCTCTATCCCAAATCCTAACCTTCCTAAATCTTCGATGAATGCAGTGACATCATCTTCATCCTGTTCTCGTCCGATTAGTAAGAACTCACGAAGATGGCTGGTTAGTTCTGCACGCCTAGCATCTAGTCTTACCAACGATTCTCCAGCACCTTCGTCAAGAGTGATGGGTACATCAAATTCTTCAACAGCGTTGTCAGCAGTTTCAACAACATCAGATACATCATCAATTTCCATAGGTTCAGCGGTTGGTGCAACAGTTGGTTGTGCTAACTTCCTACCTGTTCGCAAACTCTTCTTCACTCTGCCCCATGCCTTTTCTTCAGAAGATAGAACTCCGGCCACTCTGCCCATGAGGACATTTTTATTTCCTGAGCGGGGAAGGTCAAGTGATACACAGTACGCATGCAGTTCTTCCCTAGTCATATCGCCAATGGTTGAAATATTGAGTTTCTTTGGGTCTCCGTTTAGATGTAACCAAAGTCTTTGCATCTTAGATTTCTTAGAGCCGGATTTCTTTACACCAAAAATTCCTAGAACTTCTGTTAGATCGTTATTTTGCATTGATTTAATCCCTGAATCTGTCAAATCAATATGGCCCAAAATCAATTTTCCAATGAGTTTTGCACGTAGTTGCTCAACATTGCCCGTTTTCGGCACATCATTTTCAATAGCCAAGTCCCTTAACTCTGCAAGTTTCGCCTGAAAAAGCGAATTAAGTAACTCTAAGTTGATGGTCAAACCCCCTTCACCTCAAGCGCTCTCTTCGCCTTCCAAACATCTATGTTACGCTTCAAGTAGGGGCAAAAGTGGCGGTTAGTTCAGAAAATTAGTCTGACCGAATCGCGTAATCAATATTTTTCTTTAATGATTTACAGATTTAGAAAATCAGAACGCTCTTCGCTTAGTCTAACCAGTTTTTTCCAATCTTCAACCATGAATCGAGCAGCGACTGATGAATCAACAAGATTGGCGATTCTCTGAATACTGATGGTAGAGTTCCCTCGATGACTCACTAACTCCATTTGAATGTCTACTTTTGTCTCATTTGCTCGCAACTCCCCTTCAGGCCCAATTAGAACATTGTGAGTTAGCAAATCCTTCCTACGTTCTGCCTCACGAATCAAGGTGCCAGGTTGGCGGTGGCGAACAATTATTCCTATTACGTCCTTCATTTCATCATCAATTTCAGAAAGAATGATTTCACCAATATTCCATGAGGTCTCAGCTTCCTCATCTAGAATTTCTTTGACTCTTTGTCGAGGAAAACCAATCCTTCCAATTACAAGTATTGTACCTGAATGAGGGCTAGGGAGAAAGCGAATCAATTCATCTTCAGCGGGTTCCTGAGACAATGCATGACGCCTAGTTTTCATTCCAGCCATTCGATGGGTATGCCTTGGGATTACATAACCATCAATTTGATCGGATAGGCGCAATTGTTCTGCCCACTTTGAGAAAGAAAACAAATCCCCTTCAATTAATTCTTTAGGTCTCTCAATCTCTTCAATTCCGATATGGGCATTTGCTGAACGGACCCTCAAATCTCCACGCAAACGCCTCAATTGCCTACGAACCAGTTTATTTTCTGAAAGCACGATTGCATTTTTGGGTAGGTGCCGAGGCCTATCCTCGCTAACCAAAACAAAGTTCCAATCCCTAAGTGGAAGCGCACCAATCACCTTGAAATCGTTACTAAGAAAATCTGAATTTGAGATATCAATTGCTGCGCCTAATACCAGATCAACACCCCCGTCATCAAGCATTTTGAAACCTTCTTCTAAGTTTGAAACCGATATTTCTTCAATTTCAATTTGATTCGAATCTACTTTAGACAATGCACCCAACAAATCTGCCGAATCGGTAGGTGCTCGCGCAATTTTAAGCACACCGTCGTTGTCCATTAGCGACCCTCTAATCGGCAGAGCCACAGCCACCTGTTGATATATCCGACCCTTGTGCAAGTGATGAAGCGCATGCAAGCTGCAGAGAATCACATCGCCTTGCTGGAGCAAAAGAGAGAGTCTGTAGAAGAGGCATTAATAGCCCACGTGGATAATGCAAGCAGCGGAGATAATTCGGAAATTATGGCATTGGCAAAACAAGTGTTGCTTGCAGGAGGGAAACGTTGGCGCCCAATTCTCATTCTTCTTTCTTACAGCATTGCAGGTGGCGAAGATGAGAATGATGTGATGCCCCTTGCTCTAGCCTTTGAGATGATACATACTGCAACTTTAGTACATGATGACATAAATGACGGTGCTAAATTTAGGCGAAATATCCCAACCTTACATGAGAGATATGATTCTGCTCGTGCTTTAATAGCAGGGGATTATCTATTTGTTGAGGGGTTCGGATTAGGTGGCCGGTATGATGAGCAAATTGTTTCCCTAATGGCTGAATGTTGTGCTCAAATTGCTTCAGCTGAATTGATGCAACTAAGACATATAGGGGATTTGGCTACAACCCCTGAGGATTACTATCAAATTATTTCTGGAAAAACAGCAGGTCCATTTGAAGCAGGGTGTAAAGCAGCAGCACTTGTGGCCGGTGCTGATATAGAGATGGCCAAAATTTTGGGGCAATTCGGTTTAGAACTCGGAATAGCCTTCCAAATTGTTGACGATCTGCTCGATATCGAGGGTGATGAAAGAATGGGTAAACCGAGAGGGGCTGATGTTATTGAAGGAAAGATGACCCTCCCTCTAATTCATTCGTTAACCCTTTCGCATGGAGATGACAGGCGTCGTCTTGCCGAAGTTATATCCAACTTCCACGATGGTTTGTGGGGAGAACTAACAAATCTTCTCAATCGCTCTGGGAGCATTGGTTACGCTAGTACATTAGTAAAAAATCACTTGACTAGGGCCCTAGATGCCCTGTTCCAGTTCCCAGAAAGTGATTCAAGAAATGCGCTTGAATGGCTTACAAATCAAGTAATGGGGCGGCATGATTGAAAATTTGATGAATCGGTAGTTACTTCTCACTAACCACAATTCACGAAAACAGGAGGGGGTTACTTGAGTCATTCCAATTCGGAACCCGAACACCGTCAAGTGTTGGTAGTTGGTGCTGGTCCTGCCGGTTCAACGGTTGCAAAACGGCTTGCTGAAGAAGGCCTTGATGTTCTAGTAATTGAACGCCGCCAGACAGTGGGTAATCCCGCACAGTGTGGTGAATGCATTCCAGGGTGGGGGGAAATGAGCGATGCTTTTCCTTTGGTTAAGGAAGACGCATGGCTTGAAGATTATTGGGACTTTCCAAGCCATATTCTAGGTCAATATCTTGAGTGGATGCGTATTTTTTCTCCTTCCATGAAAGAATATGGTTTCGAACTAGATTGTTACGGGGCACATCGATTGCAATTCGATGGCTACCTAGCAGATCAGGCTGAATCTAAAGGTGCTGAAATTCAAACAGGAATTGAACTTAGAAAGATTCAGAATCAAACAAAACTAAATCGAGAAATATATCGAACAAACAAAGGGTCTTTCACTGCTGATTACGTCATTGACGCATCGGGTTCTCTGGCCCATGTTGCAAGATTACGAGGTAAGGGCGATAGACCCAAACTCCAATTGCCAACAATTTATGCTCAAGTGACAGGTCATGATTCAGATTCGTTTGATATTTTCATGGGTAGTGTTGCACCTAGGGGGTATGCTTGGATCATTCCTAAAGGAGAGATAGCAAATGTAGGAATTGGAGTACATTACAATAGCCTAGAAATACCGTTGAAGCAGCGCCTTGATTCATTTTGTGAGGGTCTTGGCTTGAATATACAGTCCTATGGAGGTGGTTGGATACCTTTGGGTGGTAAAGTAAAATCAGCTGTAGACGGGAATGTATTGGCTGTAGGTGATGCAGCAGGTCTAGTGATGCCATCAAATGGAGGTGGAATAGGACAGGCAATAGTTTCAGGCAAATTTGCTGCAGATGCAATCATTTCTAATCTGGAAAATGATTTACCTCTAACTAATTACAATAAGATACTAAATAAAACGATGGCAAAACAATTGAAAATTAGCCGTCGCTCTAAAAACTTGTTTTGGACATTTTGTCGGAATGATTTGACTACCGAGTTAGCAATGGGGATACTCGGAACAAACGGTTTGCGCCGTGCGGTTGATTGTCGTCGCCCTCTGATAATCCTTTAAGTTAAATTATTCAGGCTTTAAGGCTATGAATCGTACTGCCATTCCTGGAAAAAGTAGCCTCCCTCTAACTGGAAAGTAACCAACTTCTCTCATCATTTTCTTGTATTGTCGAGTGGTACCAAAGTGTACATATGTTTTTGTTAGCCACTTCCATGGGTGATTTGTTTCCTTGCAAACCAACCGGGCATAACTACCCACCCATATTTTCATCCATAACCAACCTAGCCATCCATGAAGAAAATTAGCTTTACCTGCATCACAGATTAGTAACTTGCCACCAGGTTTCAGTACTCTGAATATTTCTTCTAGTGCTTTCTTTTTGTCCTTGAAATCACGAAAAGAGAAAAGACAACAAACCACATCAAATGAATCCTCTGCTAGGGGTATTTCCTCTGCAGTACCTTCAACAAAATTAGCCAAAGCTTCTCCTCTTTTCTCTCTCGCATCGTTTACACGTTTCCGCGCGACCTCTAGCATTGCAGGTATTGGATCTAGGCATGTAACAGTACATCCTTCTATCCGTTCAGCAAATGTCCCCGGGCCACATCCTATTTCAAGAACTGAACTATTTGCCGGGATTAATGCCCTAACTCCTTTGCGCCAACGTTGATCTTGCCCGAGTGTGGCAAAGCGATTAATTCTGTCATAGACAGGGATAGTCGCCTCTAAATTAGCCTGTAATTCAGACCATTCTAAGTCGCCAATATGCTCACTATCCATGACTTCCCCCCTGTATCGGGCCATGTACTCTATGTTTGAAAGCGTCGGAATGATTCTAACTACGTTTAGGTTACACTCATAAACCGTTCATCAGTCGCCAACTCACCCGTAGGGTGGTACCATGCCACGTAAGGAAGTTCTCAGTTCAATAAAGGATGCCGAAAAGAAGGCTAGCCAAAAAATAGACAAGGCTCGCTCTGACGCAACTGGTATGGTAAACAAGTCTCGAATTGACGCTTCGGAAGTCATAGCCAGTGGTAAGAAAGATGCTGAGGTTGCAGCTCAGGAAATGATTGCAGGAGCGCGAGATGATGCTTCCAAGCAGGCAGACAAAGTTCGCAAAGAAGGTAAGAAGGATTTGGATGCAATTAGGGACCAAAGTGAGAAGAATCGCTCGTCAGCAATTGATACGGTGCTGAAAAGTTTCACAGCCGAGTAATACAGTAATGATTTGGAGTTGTAGTTATGGGTCAGTTAACGACACAGGGCATGTCACGATTGACTGCTGCTGGGACACTGCCCAAGTTAGATGATGCGATTGAATCACTTGCCACACTCAAGGCTGTTCACTTAGTAGATTATAGTGGTGATGTTGATGGTATTAAATTGGGTAAGCCAAATCCATCATCCGAAGAAATAGGACGTAACCTTAACCGTTACCGCAGCGTAATGTCGCAGATAGAAAAAAATGACATCAAAACGCCTCTAGAGGCCAATCCGATTCGTGTTAAGATGGCTGCCGATTTACCTTCTCTAGTTGATGAGATGTTGTCATCGACAGATAGGATAGATAATATTGAGGTTGAAGAAGGATATATAGCCGAGGAATTTTCTGCACTAACGGAACTTTCTCCGTTGGGATTACCCATAGACTTACTTTCAGGATATGAAAATGTCACTGTCTTTGTTGGAACCGTGAAGAGCGCAGTTGCCGCCAAGGAAGCGGCAGGAGATGGTATTGCAATTGTTGCTACTGGTGATAAGGGGAATATAGCGGCAATTTTCTGTCGTAATGAAAATGCTTCTGCAGTTCAATCATCTCTAGATGATGCTTATTTTACTTCAGTCCCAGTTCCTTCGGGCGAGGGGGATATTTCTGACCGTCTTTCTGAATTGGAAACAAGACGTCAAGCCCTATCAGATGAGAAGATTTCCTTACAAGATGAACTGGATGCGTGGGGCAGTAATAATGGTACAATTTTGCAAGGGGGTGTTGAACTCCTTGAAAGAGATATGTCACTCGCTCTCGGTCCAGTCAGAGTTGCAACTAGTGAGCACGCATTCGTAATTGATGGATGGGTAGAGACCTCCCGCGCAGATGAAGTTAGGGCAGCACTATCTGAAACTTGTTTGTATATTGAGATTGAACCATTCAAGATTGTTCCTGGAGGCGGCGGTCACGGCCACCATGGGCCAGAGTTGGAGATGCCACCCATTAAGTTCGCTGATCGTAATACTAGCAAACCCATGGAACTTATCACTGATTTAATGGGGAGGCCATCCTATGGTAAGGTGGATCCAACATTGTTTATGTTCTTCACATATCCTCTTTTCTTTGGTCTAATGCTGGGTGACATGGCATACGGTTTTGTTACAATGGGACTTGGATACGCCCTCTACCGTGCTAAAGGGCACGATGAAACAATGAAGTTAGCATCTAAATTCTTGATGTACATCGGTTTTGCCACAGTAGTTTTCGGCTACATATACGGCGAATTTGCAGGATTTGAGATATTACCGCATGGTCATTGTGATATCGATGCAATTGTGGGTGCTCATGCCTGCCATGAAGCCGGTGGGCATTGGCATTGGGTTGCATCCGAGGCTCCAGCTTGGTCCTCTTGGCCAACAATATTCTACCCCGGCGGTGGTGAATTTCACTGGTCTACACAAGAATTGAGTATATTCGCATTTGCGGGGATAGAACATGGTCTTCCTTTCGGTTTGACTCTATCTTACCCATTCCACAGAGTCACCATGGCGTCTGCAGGTGGAAATCTTGAAGATTTGATACTTCTAACAATCTACATGGGTGTGTTCCATACATTGCTAGGTCTTGTCATAGGATTCCGTGATTCTTGGAGATATGGTGATTTACATGGAAACGTTGGCCCAGCAGTTGCTTTCTTTGACAAGGGTTCTTGGATTGCCATTTTAGTAGGGGGCTTCTTGTTTGCTTATGCCTTCTTGGGTCTAAAAGGAGATCACGGTCAAGGTTATCTCGACTTCCTTTCGCAAATGCAATTAATTGGTGGAGTTATAGCTGGAATCGGAGTTTTAATGCTTATTTTCGCCTCTTATGCTTATCATGGAATGCCTCCAGCAATAGCGGCGATACTTGGTCCAATTGAAGGGATTGGAATGATGTCAACAATAGTATCCTACGTTCGTCTATTCGCTGTCGGAATTGTAGGGGTTAAGATTGCTGAGACAGGTAATCACATGCTGTATGGGCACATGAAAGATGGTCATGGAACAGGGATGGTGGGAGTAATTTCAGATCTATCCCATAATGATGTTAGTGGATTTATTCTAGCTGCAATTTTACTCCCAATGATTCTTCCCTTTGCCCTCAAGGCTCTAAAATTAGAGATTCCACAACTTGGATTCATGATGCAACTTTTGTTAGGATTTGTTGTTTCTGGGGGTCTTGGTTTTGTATTCGGAGTAGGAAGTAGCATCTTCCTGCTAATTATCCTATTCTTTGGTTGGTTCGTTGTTCAGGGCTTCGCTTGGTTGCTTGGCCTTGTCAGCCCAAATATTCACGCCGCTCGTCTTCACCTTGTCGAGTGGATGAAGCAATTCTATGAGGTGGTCGGTGAGAAATTCTCACCATTTGGTTTTACAGCTCGTGCTGTGGAGGTCGAGTAATCAGATATCAGATTCCTATGCAATGCATGGAAAAAAATGGAGTGGAAAAAATATGAAAATAAATATGGTAAGAGGAATGCGAATGTTGCTCGTATTAATGAGCATCAGCCTGATAGCAGGAGTGGCTAGCGCTGCTACTGCTGATGAAATAGCAGAAAGCGACACTATGGCCAAGTTAGGTGCAGGAATTGCACTTGCTGGTTGTGGAATTGGAACAGGTATTAGCCAGGGACCGATAGGAGCAGCAGCAGTTGGAATGATTGCAGAAGACGGCTCAAAATTCGGTACTGGTTTGCTGTTCACAGCGCTTCCTGAAACGGTTGTGTTGTTCGGATTCCTTGCAATGTTCCTATTGTGAGCATAGTGAGAATGGAGACTTGAGGAGGATTCTGAGATGACGCTAGAAGCGTTGGCCAGCGAAATCGCCACTGCGGCGAAGAAGGAGGCCAAGGGGATAACCGACGCAGCCAAGGCTGAAGCCAAGGAAATTCTCGATGAAGCGAAAGCTGAAGCGAAATCACAAGGCGAGGATATCCAATCACGAGCCGAGCGCGAATGTGCCCAAATTAAGACAGAAACAGTTGCTAGTGCTAGACAAGCCAACCAAAAGGCAAAACTCATTGCTAGAAGAGAAGAGTTAGATGCTACTTGGGAGGCGATGCTAGAGTTGGTTGGCTCTCCCAGTCTAAAAGGTAGGTCGGGTTTAATCAAAGCACTGGTCAGTAAAGCAACTGATGAAGCAGAAAAGGGAATGGTATTGCGCCCAGTTAGTATCGATCGCCCAGCATTGGAGAAGTCTTCATCCGGCTTCGATTTTGGAAGTGATGTGGATGGACTAGGTGGTTTTGTACTAGAGTCTAAGGATGGCTCGGTGGTTCTCGACTACCGCTTCGATGGTAGGTTGGAAGAGACTTGGAAAGCATCCCTCTCTTCAGTGACTTCAGTGCTGTTTGGAGATAACTAGGAATGGGTGTAATCTATGGCTGCTGTATCACGTGGTAAATCCAATTGGGAAAACGCCTCTGCGCGCAGCAAGGCTCGCAAGGCTAACCTAATTGATTCTACACAAATGCGGCAACTAGTGATGCAGGAGCCAGATGCCATAGCGTCTAGCATCGCTGAAATGGGGTACAGGCCCGAGATGGATCTGTATGCTGACCGTCTCAGTGGTGCAGACCTTGTTGAGGCTGCACTTAATCACAATTTGGATAGAGATTTGCAACAGGTGCTTGGATTCTGTCAAGGTCACCTGAAGGATTTGGTATCAATTTACGTTGAAAGATATGACTATCAAAAGGCAAAAACAGCTCTCAGAGCAATTCGTAGCGGAGTGTCCGATGAGATGCTATCTAGTCAAGTCCTTGCTGAGGAAAATCAGGCTAACACTAAATGGTTGGAACTTGTTAGAAATTCAAGCACATTATCAGAAGCAGTTTCCGCACTTGCTGGAACTAAATTTGGTAAGGCTGTTACTTCTGTTGAAGATAGTGATAACCTGATGGAGTTAGAGGACTCTCTTGACAGGCAGTATTATCGCGACGCGACCGAAAAATTGCGTGCAGGAGGGATTAGCCACCCACAATTACTTCGATATTTACGCATTGAAATTGATCATCGTAACGTGATTAATTTATTCCGCGCAATTAAGCAAGGTCTTCCATCGGAAGAAAGGAACAGATTGATGCTAGATGCGGGTTATGCCTTGAATTCAACTAATTTACGTCAGGCTGCTGAAGCGGAAACCGAGGAGGCTCTGATAGAGATTCTTAGACGAGCACAAAATTTTGAAGATACTGGTTTCGATGATGCCCTTGCAGAAGTTCGAGAAAAGGGAACACTTGATCCCATAGTAAGCATCCTTTCCAAACAACGAATTAACTTGCTAAACAGAATGGCTACTATGCACCCACTCACGGCTTTCCCGGTGATAAATTATGTTGAACGAAAAGCCTGCGAGGTAGCTAATCTAAGGATGATTATTCGTGGCCGGGCAGCAGGTCTTTCCGATGAAGTAATCGAAGCACATTTGAAAATTTGAGGAGGTTTATGTATGGAAATTGCAGTAGTTGGCACCCAAACATTCACTCTCGGATTCCAACTTGCGGGAGTAACTCGCATTCTAAATCCAAACAATGAGGAGGAGATGCAGAAAGATTTGCGCCAACTTCTCAATGATAAGGAGGTGGGTATCGTAGTAATTGATGCATCTGACCTCCAAAAAATGCCCGACAGGCTTCGCATCCAGCTGTCGGATAGCATTTCTCCGACGTTCCTTGGTATCGGCACCGAGCAGGATAACACCCTGCGAGAGCAGATTAAGAGTGCCATAGGCGTTGATCTCTGGAAGTGAAATTCAAAAATATAAGGAAGTGAAAAAATGAGCGAAAATGGACAAATATACAGAATATCTGGGCCGGTGGTTACGGCAATTGGCTTAGATTCGAAAATGTACGATGTGGTGCGAGTTGGAGACGAGGGCCTGATGGGCGAAGTTATCGAATTACACGGTGATAAAGCGGTTATTCAGGTGTACGAAGACACCTCTGGAGTTCGCCCAGGTGAGCCTGTTGTAAACACAGGTCTAACTTTGGCTGTGCAACTAGGACCCGGTTTGCTAACCCAAATTTATGACGGAATTCAACGCCCACTACCTGTAATGCAGGAGAAGATGGGTACCTTCATCACTAGAGGAGTTGATGCAGATGGGCTCGATCAAAAGAAGAAATGGACTTTTGAGCCAACCGCCAAAAAGGGAGATAAGGTGGAATCAGGACAAACAATTGGAACGGTTCAGGAAACTCCGACAATCGCCCATAAAATCATGATTCCCCCAAACATGAGTGGTACAATCAAGAGTATCAAAGGCGGTGATTTCACAGTTTCAGATACAGTTTGTACATTGGAAGATGGTACAGAAATTGCTATGATGCAGCGCTGGCCAGTTAGGGCACCCCGCCCTTACCGACAGAAATACGCTCCAGACACTCCTTTGGTTACAGGAATGAGAATTCTCGACTTCCTATTCCCCCTCGCAAAGGGTGGCGCAGCAGGTATTCCGGGCCCATTTGGATCAGGTAAGACCGTTACTCAGCAGTCTCTTGCAAAGTATTCTGACGCACAAATCGTAGTGTATATTGGCTGTGGTGAGCGCGGAAACGAGATGACAGAAGTTCTAGACGAATTCCCTGAACTTATCGACCCAAATACTGGCAAGCCACTAATGAACAGGACCGTTATGATTGCAAATACATCCAACATGCCTGTGGCAGCTAGGGAAGCATCTGTCTATACGGGAATCACAATTGCTGAGTACTTCCGTGATATGGGCTACGATGTTGCTTTGATGGCAGATTCTACAAGCCGATGGGCTGAAGCAATGCGTGAAATTTCATCACGTCTTGAAGAGATGCCGGGTGAGGAAGGTTACCCTGCTTACCTGTCCAGCAGACTAGCAGAGTTCTATGAGCGTGCAGGCCGTGTTGAGACACTTGAGGGAGAGGATGGTTCAGTAACAGTGATTGGAGCTGTATCTCCACCGGGTGGGGATATTTCAGAGCCAGTTAGTCAAGGCACTCTTCGTATTGTGAAGGTTTTCTGGGGTCTTGATGCACCTCTTGCAAGGCAGCGGCATTTCCCTGCTATCAACTGGCTTAATTCATATTCTCTGTACCCACAGTCTCTAGATCAGTGGTTTAAGGATAATATTGCTGCGGACTTCCCAGAAATTAGGACGGAGATCAGTAGTTTGCTTCAGGTTGAGGCTGAGTTGCAAGAAATCGTCCAACTAGTTGGGTCTGATGCATTACCTGTAGATCAACAATTGACTCTGGAGGTAGCTAGAATGATTCGAGAATATTTCTTGCAGCAAAATGCATTCCATGATGTGGATGCATACACCGGTGTTCAACAACAATATCAGATGGCAAAGGCAATCCTGACTTTCCAGAGCGAGGCAAAGACAGCAATTGAAGCAGGAGGCCTACTTGAGGACGTTGTAAACGTCCCTGCTCGTAGCGACTTGATGCGTGCTAGGTTTGAAGGCGAATATCTCAGTAGAATTGAAGGATTGGTAGATGAAATGACAAAACAGATTGCCGCTGCAGCGGAGGAGAATTAGGGGGAATTAATATGGCAGGAAAAGAATATCGAACAATTACAGATGTTAAGGGGCCTCTAGTGTTCCTAGACAAGACAGAACCAGTTGCATTCGGAGAGATTGTCGAATTACGTCTCAATGATGGTACTATGAAGAACGGACAAGTACTCGATACCAGTGATGATCTGGTTGTTGTGCAAGTTTTTGAAGGGACAGCAGGTGTTGATAGGACAACAGGTGTGAAATTTCTAGGGGATGTTTTCAAACTACCAGTAAGTAAGGATTTGGTTGGAAGAATTCTTGATGGTGCAGGAAGGCCTCGTGATGGTGGTCCCGAAATTGTAGCAGAATCAAACGCTGACATTATTGGGGCTGCAATTAATCCCTATGCTAGGCAGAGTCCGCATGATTTTATTCAGACAGGAATAAGTGCAATTGACTGTTGTACAACTCTTGTAAGAGGTCAGAAATTACCTATTTTTAGTGCATCAGGTCTCCCTCACAATGACATCGCGCTACAAATCGCTCGTCAGGCCAAATTGACAGCGAGTGAAGAGCAGTTCATTGTGGTGTTTTGCGCAATGGGAATCACGGCAGAAGAGTACAATTTCTTCCGAAGTGACCTAGAACGAACAGGTGCTTTAGAAAACGCGGTTCTATTCGTTAATCTAGCGGACGACCCTGCAGTTGAGCGATTAATTACACCGAGGCTCGCTCTTACGGCAGCGGAATATCTGGCTTTTGAACAAGATTATCACGTACTTGTTATCTATACAGATGTCACAAACTATTGCGATGCATTGAGGCAAATCGGGGCTGCTCGTGAAGAGGTCCCCGGTAGGCGCGGTTATCCTGGTTACATGTACACTGACTTGGCGATGCTTTACGAAAGAGCAGGGTTAGTGAAAGGTAAGAAGGGTTCAATCACCCAATTCCCAATTTTAACAATGCCTGGTGACGATATTACTCATCCGATTCCTGATCTATCGGGATACATCACAGAAGGTCAAATTGTTATTTCTCGTGAATTGCATGGGAGCGGTATTTATCCACCAATCAACGTTCTTCCAAGTTTATCTCGTCTTATGGGGGGTACTATTGGAGCCAAGACAACTCGAGAAGATCACAAGAGTGTGTCAGACCAAATGTATGCCGCATATGCGCAAGGCAGAGAATTACGTGGTCTTGTCGCCATTGTCGGTGAAGATGCTCTGAATGAAAGGGACAAACAACTACTTTCCTTCTCAGGTTTGTTTGAGGATAAATTCCTGCGACAAGATAGATACGAAGATCGCAGTATCGATGAAACACTCGACCTCTGCTGGGATTTGATGCAAACTATCGATACAAAGTATCTAGTCAGACTTGATCAACAGTGGATTGACAAGTATCATCCAAAAGATAAGAAAGATTGAATTAGGTACGATTAAAGAATTGTGAGGTGAGAAAAGTTGGCACTCGACATTAAACCAACGCGCAGCGAACTCATCAATCTCAAGCGTCGCATAAAGCAGACGCAGAACGGTTATAATCTCTTAAAATTGAAGCGAGATGGGCTTTTCTACGAGTTCCGTGTATTGTTGTCTGAGATGATTGAGGCAAAGCAGGCTTTGGTCAAAACCTTCGTTGAGGCAAAGCAGGCAATCAATTTGGCAAGTTCCATTGAGGGCGGTTTAGCGGTGAAGAGTGCTGCAATTGCAATTGCGCAGAGCCCAGAAGTTGAGGTAAATAGGCACAACATCATGGGTGTAGTAGTTCCCAAAGTTGAGGGGAGATATCTTTCGCAAACTCTAGAAGAGCGTGGTCTTGGTTTGATTGGTGGTTCTCCTTACTTGGATGAAGCAGCCGATGCCTATGGTGGATTGATTGAAAGTATTGTTAAGGCCGCTGAGATGGAATCAACCCTCAAACGACTTCTTGTTGAGATTGAAGCAACGAAGCGCCGTGTTAATGCGCTAGAGTTTAAGGTAATTCCAGAAATGCAAGAAGCCCAAGCTTTTATTCAACTTAGACTTGAAGAGATGGAGAGAGAAGAAACCTTCAGGCTCAAACGATTCAAGAACAAGTGAATGAATTTTTTTGTAATTATGCAATTTTCCACTCTGTAAGAGTGGAATAAATGGTCAAGGGTTCATACGGTATGGGTTGTCCCCCGTGGTGGGGGGGAGAGTATGTCTGGGGAGGAGGAACAACTCAAACCTCTACTTCTCCAGAAGAAAGCTTGGAGTCAGAGAGAACTTCTTGAACACATTGTTGATCGCCATTTCAATCGTTTGGGTGACGATTATGGAGATTTGCCTTCTTGGCGAGTGACCCCAAGAAAAGGAACTGCCAGTGAGTGTGTTGTAGAACTCGATGCCCACTTGAGAGAGCATGGTTGGTATCCACTTCTTGAGGAGGGGGACCCATTCAGTCTAACTCTTTTTGATATTCCAAAAGATGCTCATCCAAATAATTCACCATCGATTCAAATAATAATTTGGCTACTAAGTTTCATTTTCAGTTTAACAATTGGTGCTTCATGGATATCATATCAAGATAGCACTGTTGAGTGGTCCGAAAGCTCAGTTTTACGCGCCTCCTTGATGTATTTTGCAGGCCCTCTCATGTTTGCTCTATTTTTTACGTCTCTACTTCGAAAATATATTTTCAATCGCCTTGGTGTTGATGGTGGCCATTTTCTTCCAGCTGTCTCCCCAATCATTTTCTTTAGTAATTCACAGATCCTTTGGCCTTTTGGATTGCTGGGAATTTTCAATCAAAGGTTAATGCCTGCTCTTGTATGGCCTTCAAGAAAAGGAATGTTGATTTCTAGTATTGTCATGCCTCTTTCTTTCCTATTTTTTGGTATATTTTTCTCAATAATTGGAATTTTATTTACTTCAAATAATTCCCCCGATTTCTCTGGAATCCCCGGCATTATTCAGTTGAACCCCCTTACTCATTTAATTGCCAATTTTCTAATTTCTCCCGATGAATTAGTAGTGAGGACCGTTTGGTTGCACCCTCTAGCATTAGCCGGGCAATCATTGATGACCTTTGCTTGGATTATGATGATGCCAATCCCGGGATTCCCTGGTTATCGAGCATTGTGGGCGATTCTTGGCTCTGAAAATATGATGGAATCGGGTACCGAGTTTGCCCTTTATGGATTATTTTTGATTGGTGTTGTATTGATACTTATTACTTCAGGATTCACTCCCTGGCTGTTTCTTTTCGGTTTAGGGGTTTGGAGAATGTTTTCCGATCAATCAAAAACCTCAGCGGGTTTGATTACAGATGACTCCATTGAAATCGATAACGGCTTTTCTCTTCGCATGTTATCCTCAATTTTATTGGTTTTAGTACTTATTTTCCCTGGCACATCTTCGGTTACTGGATACAATGATTGGGAAGATGGTTTGGAACTTAATTGGCCAGAAGAAATGGATATGGTAGTGGATTCAAATTCGTCTTTCGTTCTTGATTTTGATTTGATTGGTGTGATTGCTAGAGAAGTCAATGTAGTATTATGGACGGATCCGCCAAGGCCTGATTGGAATCTAATAGTTGAGTGCGGTGAAGAAAAACTTCCTCTTCCTTCAAATTGCAATATTGGCGAGGTAGATTTGTTGAATAGCGCATCAATCACGATTTCATCAGATATTTCAAACAATAGTACAGCACTACTACCAAGTAATCTAATCCTAATAATTGACGATGGCTTAGAAATCACTTCCAAAACCATTGCTCTTAATCCCCAAAGACCAATCATGCCAAATTCACCTTATTGGATATTAGAACCGACTTTTGAGGGGTTGCAAGCTTGTACAAATATCACTTTCAGCGATGAGGTATTTTCAGGTAACTTCTCTACAACAGCCCTACTTTGGTCCGTAACAACTCCAGAAAATGGTATTTTTACTGATGATAGCGAACCTCAAGTTTGTCTTACAGGGCCAAGCTACGGGAAGCAAACATTGCACCGAAACTCAATAGCACTAATTCTTCCATTATCATTCATCAATGATTTGGGAGAGGAATCCTCATGGCCTCTAAGGTTTGATACTCCAGCAATAATTTTACCAGTTCCAGATGATGGTTG
>PBPH01000076.1 GCA_002725475.1 Methanobacteriota archaeon
AGATCGAGGTGACACGGTGAATGTTACAGTAAAGTGGGAAGTAATGCCCCCAAGTGGAGAGATATTCACAGCATCAGCGTGGGGCTACTCGCCTTGGAGTAATCAAAATTGGTTGTCAGAAAACCCCCCAAGTGAAAGGTTACTGATGCTCGGTACTACAAATGGTAATCTCAATGGCTATCACTGGGACGGAAGTGAAATGGATGAGGATGCCCATATCAAATTCAATGAGAGAGGTGCGTTTGATGCGGAGATACAAGGGATCCTATTAGCCGATGACCAAAGAGACGGGCGTGTAGATTTATGGGTTGCATCTGGTGGAATGACAAGAATGTTTTCTGGTTGGACTATGGTTGAGTCTCTAAGTATAGAAGGACCTAATGATTCAGGGCCCATTGACATGGTCCTACACACAATAGATGCACCAAATTGGGATGATTTGGGGATAGAAGATGGTATCCTCACATCCTATAGTATCAATACATCCCAGAGTGCAGTTATTGCAACTCCAGTAAATGACCCAGCTTACATTCTGCAAGATTCAACTGGATATTGGATTCCAATCTATTGGTCGCAGATTGTTGCTATGATTGCCGCTACTGTGTTGATGGTAGCTTTAACGATTAGACCAGAATGGTATGTAGTAAATACTACTGGAATTCTGACAGGGGCCGGTGTTATTACAATAATCGGAGTAAGTTTTGTTCCAACTTTGATTGTTATTTTCATGGTCATAACTGCGATCTATGATTGGTATGCAGTATACAAATCAAAACATATGCTGGACCTTGCTGATACCATGATTGGATTAAAACTTCCAATCCTTTTAGTTGCACCTCAAGACAAGGAATATTCGTTCCTCGATGAAGGAGAAGATACAATGAGCAATATGAATGAGCCGCCCGTTGTGATTTCAGAATCTAGCAAGAGTGATTCCACCCAGAGAACTGTTGCTGCCCCACCCCCGCACATCCCAAAGAAGAGCGGTGGGGATGCTCTTTTCATGGGTCTTGGAGACGTGATTTTCCCTGGAATGTTAGTGATTTCAGCCCTAACTTTCTTACCAGGAGGTGGAACAATATTAGGAATTGGTGACCCAATGTTTGTAGCCATTGGAACACTAATTGGTGGTTTAATTGGTTATGCAGTTCTAATGAGTTATGTTGCTATGGGGAGACCTCAGGCTGGCTTACCGTTACTCAATGGTGGTAGTATCTTAGGGTACTTAATTTCCGGATTAATTGCAGTTGGTTCTGCTGCTGTTTCATTTGGAATAACGATTTTTTGATGACGGGTTGGTTCAATATAATTACGAAATAAGGAGGTGATGAGAAAATGCTAGACATCAATATGTTCCGAGAACACGCTGACATAATTCGTGCCGATCACGATAAGCGGGGGTTATCTCATGACCAGATTGATGAAGTCATTCGTCTCGATAACAATTGGAAAAAAGCCCGATATGATGCAGACCAATTGAGAAGGGTTAGAAATGAGGCTGCAAGAGGAATTGCGGAAGCAAAGAAAGCTGGAAATGATGAAGAGATGCAGAACATCCTAGCAGAAGTTGCATCACTTGGAGAACAGATAGATGCTCTTGGAGTCGAGGCGGATAATCTAGAGAACAGCAGGGATGAATTACGAATGAAAATTCCTAATATTCTTCACGAAAGTGTGCCGGTGGGAGAAAATGAAGAGGGGAACACCTTGCATAGCAAACATGGAAACAAAAAGGAATACCCATTCCAACCAAAGACACACAATGAATTAGTTGATCAAAACAATTGGGTGGATTTGCCAAGAGCAGCGAAGATTGCAGGTAGTCGATTCTATTTTCTGAAAGGCGATTTGGCTAGGATGGAATTGGCATTACAGCAGTATGCAGTTGATTTCTTGACTGTGCGAGGATATACCTTCGTTCAACCACCAGTTATGATGAACCGCACTGCATACGAAGGTGTCACTGATTTAGCTGATTTTGAGACTGTGATGTATAATGTCCAACCTGAAGGATTCTATACAATCGCAACTAGCGAGCACCCCCTAACTGCTATGTTCATGGACGAAGTCATGGAACCATCGATGTTACCAATGAAAATGGTAGGAATTTCACCGTGCTTCAGAAGAGAAGTTGGAGCACATGGTCAATCTGACAAAGGAATTTGGAGAGTTCACCAATTCACTAAGGTTGAACAAATTATAATCAGCAAGCCAGAGGACTCATGGGAATTACATGAAGAATTGTTATCCAACTGCCTTGAGTTATGGGATTCAATGGATTTGCATTATGAAGTTGTAAATATCTGTACAGGTGACATGGGCACTGTGGCATCAAAAAAGTATGATCTAGAGGCGTGGTTACCAGGCGTAGGCACCTACAAGGAGGTTGTATCTTGTTCGAACTGCACCGATTATCAAGCTAACCGACTAAGAATGAGATTTCGCACCCCTGATGGAAATGAATCAGTACACACCCTCAATTCTACTGCCGTTGCTACTAGCAGAGCGTTAGTAGCTATTATCGAACAGAATCAAACTGAAACTGGAGATGTAGAAGTGCCTCAAGTATTACAACCCTATATGCAAGGACAAAAATTGTTGAAATCTTGCAATTGGTAAATTGATTTTTCAATTGCTTATTCAGACTCTTCTATTTCAATCAAAATAGCGCCCTGGTTCACTTGGGTTCCTGCCTCGAAGTGAATGGCAGTCACTACACCATCGACTGGAGAGCAAATTCGGTTCTCCATTTTCATGGCTTCAAGAATTAGAAGTGTTTGTCCTGCATTTACAGATTCCCCTACAGAAGACAATATTGATAGTATCTTACCAGGCATTGGTGAGGTCAAACCTCCTGATTGTTCAAATGTGCTTTGCGCCCCTGCCTCAACAACTGAAACTCTTGATGTATGTCCATTGTGATGAATCCACCATACATCACCTACTTTTGCAAGAACTATATTTTCAGAACCGGCTCCCCTGTTGATAGTCATCTCCTCCTGTACCTCTGTAGTAGAAATCTGCCACTCTTCAACATCAACCGGCTCCCCGTCAACAGATACTTGTAGAGCAACATAACCAATATCTGATTGTACTGCAGCAACAGTCCATTTCGTGTCATTTTTATGATTGATAAAATTCTTCAAATTGACACCTCATGGAAAACTTCGACTAATGGATAAAAATGGGTTATATGGATCCAGAGAGTCCGATAGAGACATTGAATGGGCGGTTAAATGCAAACCTGCTTTTTCACCCACTGCTGCAGCAATTACAGCCACCTTCTCATCGCCACATGAAGACCAACCGTCAGGCCATTCCCTCTCAATAAAATCAGTAGTTGTTTCTCCGGAAGCAAATTGTGGATTGGTAATCACATCTTTAAGAAATTCAATGTTAGTAGTGACTCCTAAAACTATGAAATCACTCAAAGCCCGGTGCATTCTTTCAATGGCGGCATCTCTATCAGATGCATGGACAATCAATTTCGCCAACATGGGATCAAATTCAATTCCAGCTTTATCTCCCTCTCTAACTCCAGAGTCAAGACGAATTCCTGGACCTTCAGGTGGTCTCCAAACCCTCAAAGGACCTGTCGCAGGAAGGAAGCCGTTAGCAGCATCCTCTGAGTAAATTCTTGCCTCAATCGCCCAACCACGTGGAGTTACTTGATCTTGAGAAATTTTCAAAGGAAGACCTGCTGCTATTCTCAATTGCTCTTGAACCAAGTCAACTCCTGTAATGAATTCAGTCACGGGGTGTTCAACCTGCAATCTAGTGTTCATCTCCAAGAAAAAGAACTCATCTCCAGACTGGAGGAATTCTACAGTACCTGCGCCCACATAGTTAACTGCTCTTGCTGCGCTAATTGCTGCCTCGCCCATGGCTTGACGTAATTCAGGAGTTATTGCTACACTTGGTGCTTCTTCAATCACTTTCTGATGTCTCCGTTGGATACTACACTCACGCTCCAAAAGATGGATTGCG
The DNA here is from genome assembly GCA_002725475.1 of Methanobacteriota archaeon. GTDB lineage: Archaea > Thermoplasmatota > Poseidoniia > Poseidoniales > Thalassarchaeaceae > MGIIb-Q1. The sequence continues at coordinate 3,988 of PBPH01000076.1, forward strand.
CCTCCATGGGTGTCACACAAAAGTTGAATCTCAATATGGCGCGGAGCAACAATTCTCCTCTCAATATATACTGTATCATCACCAAATGAAGACAGTGCTTCTCTTTGTGCTGCTAGATATGAGGACTCTAATTGGCCCGGAGAATTGACTTCCCTCATACCCTTGCCGCCGCCACCTGCTGAAGCCTTTAACAAAACAGGATAGCCAATTTCACCCGCTAATTGATGAAGTTCTTCCACTGTTTCAGCAAGTGAATTTCCAGAAGCCAACTCTGCCCCTGGAACTAATGGGACATCAGCATCAAGCATTAGACGCCGAGAACGAACTTTATCCCCCATGGAATCGATTGCCTTTGCTGGAGGACCTATCCAAATAATTCCATTTGCACCCACTAATTCAGCAAAATCTGACCTTTCAGAAAGGAATCCATACCCTGGATGAAGTGCGTCTGCGCCTGAGGATATGCATGCGTTGATGATGGCAGTATGAGAAAGATAAGTTGTGGAAAGATCCGTACCCTCAAGATGTACTGATTCATCAGCCAAATCGACATGCATTGCACCCATATCTGAATCATTGAAAATTGCCACTGTAGATATTCCCATCTCCTTGCATCCTCTAATAATTCTGCACGCGATTTCTCCCCTATTAGCTATCAAGACCTTACTGAACTTGAATGGGGCTTCAGAAATCCATGCTGGCAGAGGCATTCATTTCACTCCTGATTCCAATTTGGCGAGCGCTTCTCTAGGAACGAGGCAAGGCCTTCTTGACCCTCCTCGGAACCTCGCATTGCACTAGTTTTGTCCAATGTCCATTGCCGTAATTCTTCATCGGTTCCATTCCATCGATCAAATGTAAGTGTTAGTTTTTTGGCCTCCGCCACCGCCATAGGTCCAGTAGTCAATACTTCATCAATCACCTTTTGAATTGCGTCTTCACATGCATCTTCCATCCAATAAGAATTGATTAGACCAACATGCTTTGCCTCTTCCCCATCTATTCGGCCTGCTAACATTGAAAGACGACGAAATTCGGCACTACCAACTTTCCTGTAAACGTAAGGCCCAATGACTGCAGGTAAGATACCCAACTTTGCTTCAGACAATGCTATTTTGATATGTTGTCCTGAACCAACAACGTGATCGAGGCAGGCAATGAGGCCGACCCCCCCGCCGAGAGCAACACCCTGTACCTTTCCGATAGTGAAACATGGATGAGACCAGAGATTGTGAAACAATCGATCGAGGCGTTCCGAATCAGCACGGTTCTCTTCCGGACTCTTGGCCCCCGCATCTCGCATCATGTTGATGTCTGCGCCAGCACAGAAGTGTTTGCCCGCACCCCTCAATACGATGACACGGAGATAAGCAACACCATCCTCATCAGTGAGTGCGCCACGCTCACCAACAGATCTATTCCTAGTCCAATCGAGAATTGAGATGATTTCACTAATGAGCTGAATATTTAGTGCGTTATACACATCTTCGCGCTCGAGAGTCAGGTGCCCAATTGCCCCCTCAATTCTAAGCGAGCAAAGACTCGTTTCTGGCTTCAAATCTCCAATTGCATAATTTGACATTCCAATTGCTCCTTTCACATTCTGAAAATTCCATATTCAGTATCTGGTAGTGGTGCATTTAATGCTGCTGAAATACTCAATCCTAACACATCACGTGTGTCTCTTGGATCAATGATACCATCATCCCAAATTCTAGCAGTAGCATAGTACGGAGAGCCTTCGGTATCATATTTTTCAAGAATTGGCCTCTGGAACTCATCCAACTCTTCACCTTCCATAGGTGACTTTCCTTCCCTTGCTCTCTGATCCTGTTTTACAGTAGTCAAGACACTGGATGCCTGAGGGCCACCCATTACTGAAATTCTAGAGTTGGGCCACATGAATATGAATCGCGGATCGTACCCCCTACCACACATAGCATAGTTCCCGGCACCGTGAGAACCGCCGATAATTACTGTGAATTTAGGTACTGGAGCACAAGCCACTGCTGTAACCATCTTAGCGCCGTCTTTAGCGATGCCCCCCGCTTCATATTCACTACCAACCATAAATCCAGTAATATTCTGCAAGAAGATAAGTGGGGTCCCTCGCTGACCACATAATTCAACAAAATGCGCTGCCTTCAATGCGGACTCGCTGAAAAGTATCCCATTATTTGCAATTATTCCAACAGGATAGCCGTGAATTTTTGCAAAGCCGCAAACTATTGTTGTCCCATAACGTGCCTTGAATTCATGGAAACGAGACCCGTCTACTATTCGGCCAATGACTTCCCTAACATCGTATGGCATACGATTGTCATTTGGAATGATTCCTAACAACTCTTCTGGGTCATAATGAGGGGGTTCAGGGGTGGTAATATCCAGTGCGACTTTGTAAGGAGGAGGTAGATTCTCTACGATGTTGCGAACAATCCTAAGAGCTTCTGCTTCATCTTCAGCAAAATGATCGGCAACGCCTGACTTTACTGTGTGAATTTCCGCACCCCCGAGCTCCTCGGCTGTCACCTCTTCCCCTGTTGCAGCCTTTACTAATGGCGGACCGCCGAGGAAAATCGTGCCGTTGCCCTTTACGATGATTGATTCATCACTCATTGCAGGGACATATGCTCCACCAGCGGTGCATGAACCCAAAACTGCTGATATTTGTGGAATGCCTTTACCACTCATTACCGCTTGATTGTAGAAAATTCTTCCAAAATGCTCCCTATCTGGGAATACTTCATCCTGCATAGGTAAGAATGCACCCCCTGAATCAACCAAATATATGCAGGGCAGATGGTTCTGCTCAGCGATATTCTGGGCCCTGATATGTTTTTTGACAGTCATTGGATAGTAAGAGCCCCCTTTGATTGTCGCATCATTAGCCACAAACATGCACTCTCTACCATGAACCATTCCAATTCCAGTAATCACCCCAGCACTGTGCGCATTTCCATCATAAAGTCCGTTTGCTGCAAGAGTGCTTAATTCGAGAAAAGCTGTCCCTGCGTCACAAATCGCAGAAATTCTCTCTCTAGCCAACATTTTACCACGGTTACGATGGCGTTCAACATATTTACCGCCTCCACCTTGTTGAACCGTCTCTATACGGCCCCTTAATGCTGCAATTAGAGCCTTGTTTTGCTCTAGATTAGCACTGTATTGTTCATCGCCAGAACGCACTGAAGTGGGTAGTCTATCCATGTCGACCCATAGGGTCGAATACAAACAGGTGCTTGAACGGTGCGGCTTCAAACACCCAACATTAGCCGTCCTAGGTCCCTTAGGCCGGGAGCCAGCCCAACTGTGAGTAAACCAAGTACCACAAGCAAGCGCAAGTGGGTTTGGCGCTTTTCAAATCTCCATTCTGCAAAGAATAATACTATCACAAATGCCAAAACCATCTTCACAACCAAAAATCCCCAGCCGCCGCCAGCACCACTTTCTGTACCACCTGCTAATTCCATCACAAAAGCAGATAGGACGTGTTTCTCAGAATATCCAAAAATATCAACACCCACCCAAGATGCAAAACCATCGACTAATTGTCCATAAACAGCAAGTAAAACTATTGGTGTAGAAAAGGCCGCACTCCGAACTAATTTCTCATGTGCCTCATGATCATCTCCTTCAAAACCCTCCCATTGCTCTAAAGTCACTCCATCCTCAAGAATACCTGGAATTTTACCCTTCTCAATTAGAATTGAATATGCTTCCTTTCCACGGTGATGTAACATCGAAACAAACAAAATTGGAAAAGCGAGAACTACTAAAGCGGGCCAAAGGGTCAATTCATCAGCACCATATTGAATTTCTGCAAATTCTAGCAGTTTAGTTGCAACCAAAAGGCAGGCACCCATTCCCGAGAAGAGGACACTAAGTTCTAACACCCTCCATTCTGCAATTTTTTGTTTCAAAGTGAAAATCTCAGATTCAAATAAGAAAACGAAAATTAATGGAATCATTATCAAAAATCCAATATTTTGGGCAGAGTTAAATTCGTAAAGCAGGAATAGATGACCAATAATAATAATCACTAGAGTGAGCAATGGGATTAACAATTTAGTTTGCGATTTTAATTTCCAGTCTTTCATGAAATATACTATTATTCCAGTCAAGAAAATCCAGCCAGCTGTTTGGAAATGGATAAATGGTGATACGAACCAAGAATCTACATCTGCTGAAAAAAGATTGGCATCCTCAGCAACTTCTACTAGAACTGCCCAAAGTACCCATGGAAGCAATGAGTAAAGCATTCTTTCATTATCTGAAACCCCCCATTCCCTCAACCAAGCAGAAAGAGATACGATGAAAGCGACCAGAAGAATAGAGTAGGCGGCAGTGTCTACTGGGTTGTAACTTGAATCCCCCCCTGCCTCTCCAACTATTGGTTGAACGAAATTGGTATCAACGATATCCCAAATAAACCAAACATCAGCAAAAAGCCTGTAATGGCTATAAGGAATACAGTTGGCCAGCCCCAAGCAAAGTTATTTAAAGGAGTATTTATTACCTGGATATTCTTCTCAATTATTGGCAAAGTCTGAGCTAGTGATAAGCTTGAAATTATGTCTAAAGGTGAGGAAATCACGTTAAATTAGAATTAT
>PBPH01000077.1 GCA_002725475.1 Methanobacteriota archaeon
CAATTCTTGAGCCTCAGTATAAGAGAGATAAGGAAGGTTTCGAGAGGGTATTGACCAGCGTGGCGCAAGTGCCAATACCCCTGGTACATCTCTCCAAATTGTCACATCTGATGCTGAAAGTACCGATGAAAGGGAAGTTGCGGTTAAATCAGAACCACCCCGAGCTAGTAGAGCAAAACCAAAATCATTTTTCCCATACCAACCAGTAACCACTGGAACCTTGACATTTGGGAGATTAAGTTGTTTTCCAGTCTCCTCAATATCGATTACAGTTACCCCTTTGTCAATTTTAATCTCTATTCCAATATCTTCTGCCCAAGCTGGTGCGCTATCGATCCCAGCTTCGGTAATTGCTGAAGTAACTACCACGCTGCTCATCCTTTCACCTGAAATTAGTGCCTCAGTTCGGAATTTTTCATTTGGGTTATCACAATGAGCATATAGGGAATCTGACAAACCTTCTACTGCTTGTAAGAAAATAGGATAATGGTGTGAATTAACTAGTGAAGTTGATATTTCAAGGTGGAACATCTCAATTGAGGCTACAAACGCATCGATTGTTTCCCTTTCATTTCTCTCCAATCTCTCTAATATCCTATCAGTAACACCGTGAAGTGCAGAAACCACTACTACTATTCTTTCACATTCTGATTCCATTATTCGCTGTACTATTGCATCAATATCATGGGTTTCTTTTAGGCATGAACCTCCAAATTTGAAAACTCTGACGTTATTCATTTTGCTCCCACCCCCCCTTCACTGCTAAATCTGACAAAACTAGTCTAGCCACAGACTCAACCACAGAAACTGCCCTAGGAGCAATAACTGGGTCATGACGGCCAGAAACAAAGAGATTTTCAGATTCACCTGACTCGAGATTCAATGTCATCTGATTCTGTGGGATGCTGCTTGGTGGTTTGAAATGCACTTTGACAAATATATCAGCCCCAGTTGCCATACCCCCTAGAGCCCCATCTGCCTTTTCCCCACTTGGCAATGGTCCTTTTTCAGTAGAGTGCCACAAATCATTATGCTCACTACCACGCATTTGACTGGCGGAAGTCCCTCGTCCAAATTCAATAGCCCTTGCCGCTGGAATCGCCATCAAAGCCTTGGCAAGCGCAGGCTCTATTCCTTCAAACCACGGCTCGCCAAAACCTAGTGGTAGGCCAGAAATTCTCAATTCTACTGAACTTCCTATCGAATCTAAATTTCTCTTCATCTGTTCAACAAGTTGAATCATTTTTGCGCCTGCATCAGGGTCTCTGCAACGAATCCTATCCCACAAATCACCATTCCCTACTGGTAAATTCTCAATACCATCAGAAACAATGCTTCCTATCGAATGCACATGTGCCTCGACTTCCCAATCTGATGCAACCTCGATTGGACGGCAAAGATTTGATGCTGCAACCAATCCAGCGGTTAATCGGGCGCTATTGGCACCCCCCCCACGCAAATCAGAGTAACCCTTTGACCTAACTAATTCTGGAAGGTCAGCGTGCCCTGGCCTAGGGTGATTTGGTAAGAATGAATAATCCGATGGGCGACTATCCTTATTTTCAATTATCAATAGAATTGGCCAACCAGTGGTAAAGCCCTGATTGACCCCCGATAATATGTGGCATTCATCATCCTCTCTTCTCTTTGAAGCGAATTCACCGCCTGGTTTTCTTCGAGATAAATCGTCAGCAAGTGACTCCGCATTGACTTCTATTCCTGCCGGAATTCCTTCTACTAAGGCACCTACTACCAACCCATGACTCTCTCCAAAAAGAGTGACTGAAATTTCATCCCCTAAACGCATGGACAAAATAAATCCCCCATTCTATTCAGTCCAGATATCTGTTACGATTGTTTCGTGTCCGCGTTGCTCTGCTAACTGCTCTATTCTTCTCAATACTGAATCATTAAAAGAAGGAACTAGAGATGCAATAGCTGGACCTGATCCACTAATCCCAGCGGCTCTAGCACCCCACACAAGTAAATCATTTGCTAGACGCCTTCCACGCCCGTCACCTAGAGCATTTGATGTAGCCCTACCATTCTCAGTGAGGGCCACTGTTAGCGCCCCTTGCTCCATTGCTGAAATTGCTTTTTCAAACTGTGGGGCTACTTGGGCAAAACGCTGAGCATCGGGTAGTAATTCCCTCTCCCCCCTAAGTACAATCAATACTTTCCAATCACTAGGCTCAGGGAATTCTCCTTCCATAAGAATTCCTTCAGCAGCAGGTAAATTTGGATTCACAATCTTCCACCCTGGCTCAATTGCTGCCCATGCATCATCAACACTTCCTGTCATGGAAACACCTGATGAAATCTGAGCTTCAGCAGCGATATCAACAATTTGAGCATTGGTTAATTCAACTTCTGATGCTTGACAAAGGGCTTTGATAGCAGCCACTGATAATGCTGCAGAACTCTTCAAACCTTGACCGCTTGGAACATTACTCCTAGCCTGCCAAAATAATTCCTCTGCTGGTTTCTCAAGACCCGCAGCAACCCATGCATCGACAACAGCATCCAATACACCGTTTGGGTCATCAGCAATCTTGCTTGGTTCGTTATCCCTCAATCTGACTTTAACACTCAAATCAATTCCTATTGAAGAACCGTAACCGGCGCCTAAGGCATGGAGAAGGGAGAAACCCCCATGACCTTCACCTTCACCTATTACTGCCATTCATTTTTCCTCCACATCACTGTTGATTGCGTTGCCAATATGCCTTCCCGCTGCCGCTGACAGCCCAAGGATTTCCATTCCCACTTCAATATGCGTAACAGAGAGGGGGTTTTCAATGTTTGACACAAGCCTTACAGTCTCTGCTTGTTGTAAAAATACCTGTCCAGCCCCACCAATTCCGTCCTCATAACGCACCAAAAGTAGTGGCCGTGGTTCGATTTTTAGGCGCCCGACAGAGATTATTCTAGATCCTCCAGGAGAAACCACTAGGACCTCATCACCAGCAATTAACTCTGAGAGATATTTGGTTGAACCATCTGCCATCATGACGTAAGAATGTACAGGCCCAGCATTTACTCTAAATGGCCTAGGGGGGACAAATTGAGAAGCTATTGTTTCTCCATGTATTAGGACTAAAAGAGAAGCGCTAGAACCGACTAAGAGGCCTTCGCCAACCTCTAACATCTGTACTAGATCGATACATACACGGTCACCTAAACCACCAGTTTCAATTCCAATAACCTTCATTGATTGTAATTCAATTTCTTGTTCGATTACTGTTGCACTCGCCTCGTCCGCCCCTGTTGCGTCAGCAAGTCTCTGAGCAGCTAGCTCCTGAGCAACAGCCCAAATCTCTTCATCATCCGGCAGAAGTAGTGCATCTACGCCCCTTTGAAGAGCGAAGGCTGCGCCCTGTAGTTGATCTGGATTAGAAATAGAGGCTGCAATCTTTGTTGATGTTCCATCTGATGCAGAAACTAAATTTTCCAGTGGTATCATCTTCCAATCAGTACAATCAACAATCAACCAATCTGCTAAACCTATGAATTCCATGGCTGCATCTTGGCCTTCTTCGTCCTCAATTTGTATGAATGCACCAACTGCTCTACCTGAACTATCTACAACCCCGCCACCATCAAGCGAATAGGTTCTCAATAATTCATCAGATGTAGCCCATTCAGGAAGTTTTGAGTCGTTTGCTAATACCAAGGCATCAGCCGGTTTAGAAGATGTGCCGTCTTGGTAATAGAGCCAAAGTTCCATTTAAATCACATCTAGTTACTAAATTCATCCAATCTTTCTCTGAAGGATTCATACAAATCTTCCATTTCATCAGCATCTTCCGAATCAAACTTGAATCGGCCATCTGCATCCCAGGGGATTCCATGAACTACCTCAATAATTTCAGCAACCCTTGATGCTGGATCACTGTCTGCAAAAATTTGTCGCCCCATGCATACTCCAGAACCACCTGCTGCCATAGAAGCCCTGACCATTCTAATCACTGATTTGAAATCATCATCTTTAGGACCTCCAGAAACTAGAACTGGAATCGGCACAGATGTGGTAACTTGTTGAAATGATTCGATTGAGCCGGTCCATGGTACTTTGACTACATCACACCCCAATTCCCAACCAATTCGTGCAGCATGAGCAATTGCATTTGTTTCATCTCCATCTAGGATATTCAGATTGGGCCCGCGAGGGTACATCATCCCCAATAGAGGGACTCCCAGAAGATGGCACTCGTCGGCTATTTTTGCCAAACTTGCCATCATATCTCCTTCGTGTTCATCCCCAATATTTACTTGGACACTCACACCTATAGCACCTCTTTCAACTGCAGAAATAACAACATTTGAAGTATCTCCGGCAAGTACTTTCCATCCAGAATTCTGACCCCCATGCCTGGTTGAAACTGAGAGATGGAGCACCCATCCACCTCGCCAATTTTCTTCTGTATCTTCCAAATGAGAATTTAATGGCCCCCTTTGGGAAACAATTGCATCAACGCCGCGACCTTTTGTTAGATTTCCCACCAAAGATGAGATATCCCGTAATCCATCTACTGGCCAATCAGAAGCCCCATGGTCAATTGGAACCCACACCCCTCTACCTGTTGGAAGTAGCCTCTTGAGGCGCATTTCTCTAATTTCCTCAATCTCCATTTCGGCCATATCAACACCCTTGCGCCCCCAAGGGGGGCGCAGCCATGCTAAAATCTGTCCGCATCAGAGTTATTCAAATATCCAAATCAACAATTAGAGGTGCGTGGTCTGAAACAACAAGACCACCTTCTCTCAACACCCTAGCAGATTTGAATAAAATCTTGGCAGCATCGTTAGCAAGAACGTAGTCAATACGCCAACCACGATTCAAAGCCCTAGCTTGACCGCGATTTGACCACCAAGAGTAAGGGCCTTTTACATCCCCAACTTCGTTACGCAGTAAATCGTGCCAACCTGTTGATAAATATCGAGTGAACCATTGTCTCTCGTGAAGTAAAAAACCTGAGGTGTTCTTATTGCCCGTTGGATTCCAAATGTCATTCTCTGTGTGTGCAATATTCAAATCGCCACAGATAAGAACTGGTTCATCTAAATCCACAAATTGCATCGACCAATTTAGTAGATCTTCCAACCACTGATCTTTGTACATTTGACGTCCCGGATTAGCACCCCCATTTGGCAAGTATATATTGATACAATGAAGTTCTCCATGCTTAGTATGGAGTACCCTCCCCTCCGAATCGTTAGGATCTAGCTCCGTTGAAATTCCTCTGCCCTGCTCTGAAATTCCAACCCTA
>PBPH01000078.1 GCA_002725475.1 Methanobacteriota archaeon
CAAAATTGTTTGCAGGAGATACCGCAATGTGGGTCGCCGAGAGGGCTGTTCAGATTCACGGGGGATACGGATATGTGACTGAATTCCCCGTAGAGCGGTTCTTTAGAGATGCAAAAATTACTCAAATTTATGAGGGGACACAGGAAGTTCAAAGGTTGGTAATTGCCCGAAACCTAAAACTTTGAATTATGGCCATCTGAAGCGAGGCCAGATATTAGGGTCACCTTCTTGCCATGGTAAATTATTCAGATGCAATTCAATCTCTTCTAGGCTGGTCAAGTCTTTCTCTATCTGAATTCGGTGCAACCATTCCTTTAGTCGTCCAAGTTTGATTCCCTTACTCAACCCAGTGACCTGGGCTATCCAGTTACCATCTGCTATTGGAGAAACACCTGCTCGATTTTCTGGCAAAGAATTTATTGACGATTTTACTTCCATAATTTTGTGCGTCTTTAGTGCTGATTCACAAATTAGTTGCTGATTTAGCCTATCACCTAGGACCGCACGATAGAGTCGCAAATCTTCAACAGAATTTGGATCGGGCACATGCGAAATGCAATTGATTAAACTCAAAACTACTGAAATTATAGAATTAGGAATTTTCAAACTTTTCATCAAATCGATAGAATTGCCGTCTCTGAACATCATTGCCATGCGCACCTCAAGTAAATTATCTGAAAATTCTGTAATATTCCCCTGACCATCTAGATTATACTCATATCCATTGAAAATTGTTTTCAGAACACCGTCTTGAGACATTTGGTTGAGTACTTTTGCCGCATTTTTACCAGAAATGATTCTTCTTAATTCCTGCCAAATTCGCTCAATACTAACGTTTTGCAGCATATGTTGACAATCCCTAAGTCCTGCTGATAACTCATCTTCAGGTATCCAAATTCCAGCCTCTCCTTGATCCATGAATCGATATGCACGCATAACCCTCAGGCCATCTTCTGACAATCTTTTCGAGGCATCTCCAACCGCACGAAGTATGCGTTTATCCAAATCATCTAAACCCCCAAATGGATCATATAATTGCTGCCTAGCTAAGTCTACTGCCATTGCATTGATTGTTAAATCACGCCTCTCAAGATCCTCCAATAGTGAATTACCAAAAACTACTGATTCTGGCCTACGACCATCTAAATATTCCTGGTCGCACCTCAATGTTGTGACTTCATACCAACTTCCTGAGGATTCTATTCTAACTGCCACAGTACCATATTTAGCCCCAATATCAATTGAATTATTTGTTCCAAATATTTCGATAATTTCATCAGGCATCAAAGTAGTAGCCAAGTCATAATCTTGTGGTTTTTCTCCGCCAAGCCCCTGCCTAACACTACCACCAACTAACCAAACCCCTCCAGAAGATTTTGATATTGTAGAAACCACTTTCAATAAATCATCTGGAAGAGTTTCGACCCATTCAGTCATTGAGGATGGAAACGCTACGCCCGCCGTATCAGCGGGCGTTCCTTTCGGCAGGGCGGCAAGTCTCGCAAACGGTTCCACAAAAGGGCGGGGGGCGGCAATTGCTTTCAAGGGCGACGGCTAGGAAGAGCCATGGAGGTCGTACTCGTACCCATCGATTGGTTAAAGGCTCACGAGGAAATTCGTCCAAAAAAGGTTCATGAATTGGCAGAAGTGACAAAAAAATGGGGTTGTTATACAAAACCACTCCTTGTTGATATGAATACGGGAACAATACTTGATGGACACCATAGACATCAAGTTGGATTACTTCTAAACTTGCGCAGACTTCCAGCAATTTTGTTTGATTACTTGGAAGATGATTCAATTACCGTAGTGGCATGGCCTAATTGTGGTTTAGAATCGTTGAGCAAGAAAGATGTTATTGATATGGCCCAATCTAATGAACTATATCCTCCGAAAACCAGCCGACATACTACTGAATGGAATACTCCGCCGATACATGTTTCACTAGAAAAATTATCCAAAGTCGAAGGTTAAGTGCAAATTAGGGGACTAAATCCTCATGGCTGCCGAACCCAAAATCTTCACCTACTTCATCAGGAGAGCCTGGGTGTTGCATCTCAGTCTCCAACAAAGCGAATATTGTGGGCCACAGGGGAGATAGCCAATCTGAGGCATTAATTAACAAATCTAGCAAGGGGTTTTCCTGAATCTCACCTGTAAGTTCTGCAAAATGAAATAAATCGTCTTCATCGTCTTCCCAAACATCATCTTCACCTGATAGCAACACCGGAGGTAAATCGTCCGGTAAAAGACGTAATTGATTAACAAAATTTTGTAAATGGTTAATCTGTTGTTCATTGAACACCTCCAATTCTGAGCCAAGTTCTAATGCGTTTTCAATCATCACTGCAAGTTGAAGAGAATCAGTGGCTTCATTTTCTGTTTCAGAAATATCAACCGGCCCAAAAAGAACGCCTCCAAGATCTGTATCGAACCATCCATCTTGGCGCTCACGTTTGAGCAATCGCTGCGTAACTCTTCCACCAATCGGCGCAATTACAAAACCACCATCGGCAACCCTACTTTCTAGCCAATTAGGAAGGTTAGGTAGGGAACCAGTGACCAAGACCCGGTTCAATGGCATAGGAAGGTTGGGCGGGGCAAAATCCAATTGTCTCATCTTACGAACGTTAATTGTGGCCCCGTTTTGAAATTCCTTCAAACGCATTCTTACATGTTCAACAACTTGCCTATTAGGATCTACAACCGTCACTCCCCCTTCAGGACCAACAATGTGGCTGATTAAAGCTGCCAAGTATCCTCCTTTAGCGCCAAGTAACAACACTTCATCACCGCGGTCCAACTCAAGATGGTGCAACAATGTGCAAATCATATGTGGTGCTGAAATTGTTTTTACCCCACCCCCTTCAGTTTCCGTAAAAACTAGAGGGCGGTCATAGTAAAATGGTTCAGAGTCATAATCAGTGAATGATTCTACAGCAACCGCAGACATAGCCTCCCGGATAACTGGGGACAATGGCACATCAGCTGCTTGCAACCGACTCAACAATCCGGCAATGTCGTTCACAATTAGGCCACAACACTCCCTACACAAAAGGCTGAGGGGTCGCGTGGTTCATATTGTGGATGTTCTTCGGCGTTTCTATCGGGCTCGTGGTCTAGCGGTTATGACGTCGCCCTTACAAGGCGAATATCGCCAGTTCAAATCTGGCCGGGCCCACTAATAAAACACCCCTTTTGGTCTGTTTTCGGCATTATTTCAAAATTAATGTAGTATATTTAATCAAAAATATTGGAATAAAAAGATGACCTTTTGCCCTACTAAATTCGGAGGAGGGGGAAAATCATCAAATTTTAATGGATTAGGTGGTGCAATATCTCAAAAAGGGGTCGCTTCGCGGCTAATATCATGGTACAGGACTCGTCTGTGCTCGCCAGCCTCTTGGCCAGACGTCTAAAACAGGCAAATCTCTTCATTTCAACTGCGGAATCATGCTCTGGTGGAATGGTGTCTTCTGCTCTAACAGATATCCAAGGTGCCAGCAATTGGTACCGGCAAGGGTGGATTACATATTCTAATGAATCAAAAACAGAACAACTGGGTGTTCCAGAAGAATTGTTCATCGAAGAAGAAGGTTATGCTGGTGCTGTCAGCTCTGAAGTCGCTTCAGCTATGGCATTAGGGGCGGCAATCAAATCTGGTTCAGATATTGCAATCGGTGTAACAGGTATTGCTGGCCCAACTGGATCTACAGAAACAAAAGAGGTGGGACTTGTCTGGGTTGGAATATATATCGAAGGAGAGGTGATTACAAAAAGTGCAGAATTTGGGCACGGCAATCGACACAGCAACAAGGAGGCCTTCTCCACATTCGCACTTAGAGTTGCACTTGAGGCATGGGATGAACTCAGAGGCGAAATCGATGATTTACAGGAAGACCAAGAAAATAATGATGAAAAACCAACTGTACCCGATGCTCTAAAACAACTATCTGATAATTCTAAAGAAGGTGAATGGGTTGGTGATGTTTCTTGGACTGGGGAAGGAGATGAGCCTAAGGATGAAAGTGAAGAGACGGTAATTCCTGAATCTGAAATTTCTTGGGATGATGAAGAACAATAATTTCTAGTCTGACTTTTCCTCCATTGTTACAAAACAATCGCAATGGCTTAGAACGTTCTCTCCTCCCTTAGGGTCATGGTGGACGGGCGCTGGCGAGAAATCTCTACTCGTCTCACAAAAAATAGGCTCTTTCCCAGTGCTGGTGCCAAAACACAACTGATGGAAATGGATGACCCGTTCAAACTTATCGAGGACGCTGAAAAATTAGGAATTACCGGCCTTCTGACAGAAGAAATCCTTGTAGAAATTCTTGGCCAAAATGAGCAACCAGTAAATTCGATTGAAGAAGAGGATACTGAAGAAGAGTCAATAGATGACATGGTTCCAATTCTAGATGCATCTGAAGAGCAAAACAAATCGACTACGCAAGGTAGGGTAATCGCTCCAATCAACACACCTGATCCTGAGCCACCTTCAAGGCGACACGATTTACCACACTACTCTCTTGAAGGATTTCCAATGTTGGCAACTGATATTGATACAGAACTAGAAATACATTTTGATATCACTGGAAACAGTACAACCGAAGGCAAACTAACCGATATGTTATCCCTTTTCAACAACCGATTAGATAAACTCAAACGCATACTAATACAATCAGGAAGATTACGTAATATTCCAATCGATGTCAGTCATCTAATTCGTAATCAATCTCGTTATTCCAGTAGCAACAATACTGCAACAATTGTTGGACTGGTCAATGACGTGAGGTACAAGGGGGATAATCTTCATTTCAAAGTAGAAGATAAAACCGGTGATGTATTTTGCGTACTTAGGCCACCACGGGCGTTGGACAATTCTCCTGAGGCTAAGAGACGCAATACCATAGCAATTGCTGGACTAATGAATGATGACGTTGTAGGAGTTACTGGATTCATTAATCCAGGTAGCCGAGACATGTTTATTGTTGAGGATGTTCACCTACCTCCAATAGGACAAAATCAGAAGCGCACTGCTGAAGGAAATCAAGCTGTTTCTGTCGCTTTCGTTTCTGATATCCATGTTGGTTCTAACACATTCCTTCAGGCACAATGGGATAAAATGGTGAAATGGTTCCACGAAGATCCGCTAGCTAAGACAATCAAATATCTAGTGCTCTCTGGTGATGTAGTTGATGGCGTAGGGATTTATCCTGACCAAGACAAAGAATTACAGATAATCGACTTATACAAGCAATACGAAGAAATGGCACGTCTAATCGAATTGTTGCCTGATTGGGTTGAGACGCTAATATTGCCAGGAAACCATGATGCTGTTCGTCCTGCAGAACCACAACCTTCCCTAGAACCGCTAATTCAGCAATATTTCAACTCGGCAACGTTTGTAGGTAATCCTTGTGATTTTAGTCTTCATGGGGTTAGAGCACTTGCTTATCATGGTGTAAGCATTATGGATTTCGTATCCTCAATCAGACACGTCACTTTTGGAGAGCCAGAGAAAGCTATGGCGGAAATGCTAGAAAGACGTCACTTAGCACCATCATGGCGTGGCAAAACACCGCTTTCTCCTGAACCCGAGGACCATATGGTCATAGAAACAATTCCTGACATATTTGTTTGTGGGCACGTTCATGGGCATTACTGTGGAGATTACAAGGGCACAACAATCATTCAGAGTAGTACTTGGCAAGATCAGACTG
>PBPH01000079.1 GCA_002725475.1 Methanobacteriota archaeon
AAAGGTATCACATTTGATACTGGAGGAATATCCTTGAAACCTGGTGCAGGGATGGACGAAATGAAGTTTGATATGCACGGTTCTGCTACTGTTTTCGGATTAATGGTTGCACTTCATGGAGTGGGCCACAAGGGGCATGTCATGGGTATTTCTTGCATGGCAGAAAATTCACCTAGTTCAACAGCATATAGGCCAGGTGATGTGATAGATACTTACTCTGGAAAAACAATTGAGATACTCAATACTGACGCCGAAGGTAGAGTTGTTTTGGCTGACGGCTTATGGAAAGCTGGGGAATTCAATCCCGAGTATATTATCGATCTTGCAACACTTACAGGGGCTGTTGTAGTAGCACTTGGACACGAAGCATCCGGACTTTGGTCTAACGATGATGGATTACTTGAGAGGATTCGCAAAGCCGCATCAGATTGTGGTGAGTTAGCATGGCCAATGCCATTATTACCAGCATTTGAAAAACAGATGACTGGCTCAAAAATTGCTGACGTGAAGAATTTAGGCGATCGTTATGGTGGTTCTAATTCTGCAGCAGCCTTCCTAAAACAATTTGTTCCAGAGATGGGCGAAGGTGATGATAAGAAACAATATCCTTGGGCCCATATCGACATTGCTGGAACAGCGTGGGGAACATCGACAAATGCAACTGTTGCACATGGCGCTACAGGCGTCCATGTCCGAACACTTGTGCGCTTGATTGATGATGAATGATTTGTTCAATCAATTCTCTTCTTCATCAACAACTTCGAAATCAGCATCAACAACTTCGTTCCCATCAGCGCTCGCTTCCTCAGCGGCTTGTTCAGATTCCATTTGTGCGGCCGCCGCCTCGTATAACATTGCAGAAATTGCATGCATTGATTCCTCGAGTTCCTTGACCTTGGCTTGAATGGCCGCCTCATCAATACTATCGATATCCTTTGGTTTTCCATCTTCCATAATCAAATCTTCAAGTTCGGATAATTTTTCTTCGACCGGCTTACCGTCTTCTTCACTAATTTTGTCTTCAGCTTCTTTGAGAGTGCGTCGAGTTTGATAGATGATACTATCTGCCTGATTTCTAAGGTCAACCTTTGCCTTCTTCAAACCATCTTCTTCAGCGAACTTTTCAGCATCAGCAATCTTTTGCTGAATTTCATCTTCACTTAGCGATGTTGCTGATTGAATTCTAATCGATTGTTCCTTCCCAGTGCCAAGGTCCTTTGCAGATACACTAACAATTCCGTTAGCATCAATATCAAAGGCCACTTCAATCTGTGGCATTCCACGTGGTGCGGCAGGAATTCCTTCAAGGAAGAAACGCCCTAGAGTTATGTTATCTCTAGCGAACTCTCGTTCTCCTTGAAGTACGTGGATTTCAACAGCTGGTTGGTTATCGCTTGCAGTTGAGAAAGTTTCAGATCGGCGAGTTGGGATTGTTGTGTTGCGCTCAATCATTGAAGTGGTCACACCCCCTAGAGTTTCGATACCCAAACTAAGTGGAGTAACATCGAGTAGTAGAACGTCTGTAACAGCGTCATCACCAACAATTATTCCAGCCTGCAATGCCGCACCAAGAGCAACGGCTTCATCGGGATTTATTCCTTTATGTGTTTTATTTCCAAGTTCTTTCTCAATAGCTTCTTGTACCGCTGGAACCCTTGTTGAGCCACCAATAAGTAGGATTTTGTCAATTTCCGAAGCAGTAATTCCAGCATCCTTAACTGCTTGTCTAGTTGGCTTCATAGATTTCTCAATCAAATCACTGATAAGGTCTTCAAATTTTGCTTTAGAAAGAGACAGGTCAAGATGTGCGGGTTGTCCATCTACCATGGTGATAAAGGGCAGATTGAGTTGCGCTTGACTTGTTCCTGAGAGCTCGATTTTAGCTTTCTCAGCGGCTTCCTTTAGGCGACTCATAGCTTGCAAATCTTTTGATAAATCTATACCACTAGATTTCTTGAATTCTGCGACAGCCCATTTGATAATTTCATCGTCAAAATCATCACCACCAAGTCGGTTATTTCCAGCAGTGGCCTTTACCTCAATTTGCGGTTGCCCATCAATAAGATAAATTTCTAGAACTGAAACATCAAATGTCCCTCCCCCTAAGTCATAGACTAGAATGGTTTGATCATCTTCTTTATCAACACCAAAAGCCAATGCAGCGGCAGTCGGCTCATTGATTATTCTTAGGACCTCAAGACCTGCAATTCTACCTGCATCCTTTGTGGCCTTACGTTGAGCATCAGTGAAATATGCAGGGCAAGTGACTACAGCCTGTTTTACTTCTTGGCCAAGATAATCCTCCGCATCCGCCTTCATTTTCTGAAGAATAAAAGCTGAAATTTCTTGAGGTGTATACTCTGCATCATCAATCTTCTGTGTCCAATTAGTCCCCATTTCTCTTTTTACTGAAAGAATGGTTCTTTCTGAATTCGTCACAGCCTGCCGTTTTGCTGTAACTCCGACCATTCTCTCACCATCTTGTGAGAAAGCAACTACACTTGGGGTGGTGCGGGCACCTTCTGCATTTGCAATTACTACTGCTTCTCCGCCCTCAATAGTAGCTACACAACTATTTGTCGTTCCTAAATCTATTCCAATTACCGGGTTTTTTGCCATTTTTTTCACATCCTTAAATATTCAAAGTCATATCTAATATTCCATTATTGATACTCCATTCTTCAATACTTGTTACAACCCTACCTAGGTTGTATTTCTTGACAGGCCTAGGTCGGCCTTCAACCATCAAACTCAACACGCTCTTATCGTTTGTTAGAATTATTTCAACACCATCTCCAGCATCGTCAATCTCAGCAATTCTACTACAATCGATGGTTAAAATCATCAAGTTCTGGTCGATAAAAATGTCATCTTCATTAACTGGAATTAGTTCAGATTCTTCAACAGTATCTTCTGCTTCAACCTCAACTTCAACAGCCTCTTTTTGAGGGAATTTCCCTCCCATCATTTTTGCCAAATCATTCATGGTTGCCTCAAGGTTCAATTCAATCTTGCCATCCGACATCTTTTCTGGATCAATTCCCATTTCGTCAAATTGATTTTGAATTTGACTCATCATTGTTCTAAGGGTGTTTGTGTCGATAGCCATACCCATATCTTGGAACATTTTCGTTAACTGTTCAACCAACTGTTCTTCCCAATCATCACCACTTGGTGTGAATTTCTCATCTGACATACCAAATACCCACTTATCAACCCGAGGTTGTATAGTGCGAGCAGGTGGCCATATATGAACCCTTGTTCTCCGTATTTGATAACATAATTGAAAATACGATAAAATACGAGAATGAGATTTTCGTCATTCGCAATAATCCATCGGTCTTAAGACAGCCCTGTCGTTCGCCAAGCCTGATGGTCACGCAAGAACACGAGTCGCTATTGAGTGATACAGAGCGTACTCATGGCCGAACTGCCTTGCGAAATAACGTTGCAGCTGCAAGTGCTCTTGCAGATGCAGTTCGAAGTACTCTAGGGCCCAAAGGGCTTGACAAGATGTTGGTCGATGGTGGGGGTGGAGAAACTATAGTCACGAATGATGGAGTAACAGTTCTTGAAAATGCAGAAGTTGAACATCCAACAGCAAAGATGTTGATTGCTCAGTCAAGCGCTCAGGATCGTCAAGCAGGAGATGGTACTACTACTACTGTAATTCTCACCGCCGAATTACTTCAAAATGCTCTTGAATTGGTTAACATTGGAGTCCATCCTGGATTAATCGAACGTGGTTATCGGATAGCGAGTAAGGAAGCAATAAATGAATTATCTAATATTTCAAAAAAATCTAGTGGTAACGATTCTCTGAAATCAGTCATGACTTCACTTTCAGGCAAGTCTGATGAAGGTGTTAGAGAACATCTCAGTAAGTTGGCGATTCAGGCAGCAAGCGCATTGTCTCATGAGGTAGAAAGTGGAATGTATGCTGATGCAAGCCTCGTCAAGAAAATTCTTGACAAGGGCCGCCCAAGTATTGAAAGTGAATTAGTATCGGGTTTGGTATTAGCAAAAGATAAACTTCATTCAGAAATGAAAATGTATCCAAAAGGCGGAAAAATATTGATTCTTGACGGTGGTATTAGTAGAAGAAAACCGGATATTGATATTAATTTGAAGGTTACAGATACTGGGATGATTGCTGAGTTAAACGCACAGGAACTAGCTGATATTGAGAATAGAGTTTCAGCAATTGCAGCCACTGGTTGTAATTTGCTATGCGTGCGTGATGGTATAGATGACGATGCTAGGGAAATGCTGTTGAAAGCAGGAATCACATGTTACAGAAGAATTGAGAAACCAGAATTGGAACTCTTGGCACGAACTACAGGCTCAACCATGGTACATGATGCAGCACTGGCTAAAGTTGATGATTTGGGTGAATTCACCTCACTTACTAGTGAGAATTGGGGTGGAGTAACACATATGAAAATAGTAGGTTCAATGAAAGGTGGCATGACATTGATTGTTCGTGGTACGAGTAAAGCCAGAATGGATGAAGTCTCCCGTGGCTTTGATGATGCAATGGGCGTTGCATGTGGGTTAGTTCGTGACCCACGTGTGCTTCCCGGGGGTGGGGCGACTCAGATGGCATTAGCACGTTTTTTGCGTAAGTTCGCGCCCACAGTTTCTGGAAGGGAACAGTTGGCTATTGATGCGTTTGCAGGTGCTCTTGAATCAATTCCAAGAATATTAGCAGAAAATGCGGGATTATCTCCACTTGATGAGGTGTTACGGCTAAATGCAGCACAGGAATCGAATGGACCTTGGACAGGCCTCAATATGTTGAATGGGGAAACGGAGGAAATGCACGACGCCGGAATAATTGAGCCCTTTTCAGTGACTAAGAATGCAATTACAGGTGCGATGGAAGCTGCGGTATCAGTTCTCCGAATTGATGATGTCCTGTGGGCAAATCAAGATCCATCTATTCCTGATTGGAAATCAGAAGAAAGTGAAGATTAATCATTCTTCTTCAGGTGGATTTTTTGATAACATAATCGCAATTGATTTTGTTTTCTCATCATTCTCAAGAGCCAACTTCATTATGACACCTAGTGGCACGCCAAGAACCATTCCCATTAAGCCCCAAACCCAGCCCCAAAATGCAACCAATAATAATAGTGCAATGGGGGACATGTCCAACCTTTTCCCTGATAATTGCGGTTCAATAAAACCCCCCCAGGTTTGTTGGTTTCCAACTAATAAAATTATCAAAAACAGAAGAGAGCTTGGCTCTAATAAAACAAAACCAAGAATTATGGGGGGTAATGTAGCAATCAAACCTCCTATATAAGGTACAAAATCTAACAGAAAAGCGATACAGGCCCAAAGGAACCAACCAGGGATTCCAAAGGAAAAAAGAATCAATCCAGCAACTAAAGACTGA
>PBPH01000080.1 GCA_002725475.1 Methanobacteriota archaeon
AAAGAAGAGCTAAAAATAGTGCAAAAAAGCCACCATCTCCTCTACTTTGGATGTCGCGAGGTCTAACCACAAGTTCCTTTGCCCTTTGGCCTATACTTCAACCTTCACTAACCTCGCTATTGTGAAATGCTGATTATTGGGTCTCGTGACCCCTACGGGGGTCACGTTTTCATTTCAACTAGAATCAATATAATTAGTCTTTAAACTTTGTAATTTTGGCGTTTTTGAATAATTAAATTAACGAAAATTTGAACCCAATAGATAGGCTTTCAGTTGTTGATGCTAAAATGCCCGCCTTTTTTACATCAAGGTTGGGTTTAAATGGGGTTGGCAGGTCGGCGAGCCACTGGAAACCTCTCCTCTGGAGGCGTGTGCTAATGAGGGACGGGAGGGTTGTGAACCCTTCCGTTCCTAAGCACACATCTGGAGGATGGTGAAAGGAGCGTAGAAAAAATGTACACACTTGAAGTTAGAGAGGATACAATTAGAATCCCCGCAGAGTATATTCGCGAGGGGCAATCATTGAGTCAACACGTTGATCGTTTGGCTCATCAGGCATTTGAAGGAAAGTTCGATGATCATGATAATTTTGTTGTTGTAACATTTGATCATGAAATGATTGGTAGAGGCAGAATTATTCATGGAGACGGGGCTATTTATCAGAATGTTCGATTCAAAGCAGTACTTTTCCATCTAGATACAAATGAGATTGTTGATGGTGCAGTGTCGGAAGTTCTTGAGTTCGGTGCATTCGTGCAGATGGGTCCTCTTGAAGGCCTTCTTCACAAATCACAAATTCTTGAGGAACCGGTGAATATCAATCATAATGAAGGTAAAATAATTGGTAGTAGATCAGGTTCAACTCTTTCTATGACGAACCCTGTTCGTTCCCGTGTTGTAACTTTGTCTCTTAATCCTCACGACCCACGTTCAAGTAAGATTGGTTTGACTTGTAAGCAACCAGGTCTAGGAGCTCACGATTGGATTGTTGATGGCGGTGAATAATTTGGCTAAAAAAATCCCTTTGGCATGTGGTGAATGCCATCTAATTTTAGAAGATGGGCAAGAACAGTGTAACGCTCATCCAGAAGCACACTGCACCTCTGACTGGGCCGGTTATGTTGTGATTTTGAATCCAGAACGTTCGGAAATAGCAACCAAACTTGAAATTAACAGAGCAGGAAATTATGCTTTAAAGGTAAATATCCGTTGAGGGGGTTTGAAAATGGAAATTATTGATAAAAAAGAGAATCAACTATTGAGTCGTGTTGAAATTAGATTTGAACTTCGACACGAGGGCGTAGCTACACCCGACAGAGGTCAATTGCGAAGCAAAGTAGCATCTTTAGTGCCAGGTACTTCAGCATCCAATGTGGTTGTTAAGGAAGTGCAAACTCGTTTCGGACAACCATTGACCACCGGTTTGGCATTTATCTATGACTCGGATGATGCAATGCAAATTGAGCCAAGATATGTTTTGGATAGGCACGGAGTTGGGACTAAAGAAGAGGCTTCCGAAGAATCATCACCTTCATCAGAACCAATTCCGGAAATTGAAACCGAAGAAGATGTTTCTGGGGGTGAGGAATAGTGTCCAACCGCTCTAGTCTATACACCGTAGAAGGTGGTAAATTAATTCGAAATAATGAGGTATGCCCTCAATGTGGTCCGGGAATTTTCATGGCTAAGCATGCGGATCGAACAACATGTGGTCGATGTGGTCACGATTCGTCTAAGTCGAAAGTAATCCCCGAACCAGTTTCAACTGATTCTCAGGCTAGTGAATTACCAGTTAAAGATTCATCAGAAGAAGAGTAATCAGCTGGATGCGAAAGGTGTCCATTTACCCAAATTATCTAGCACAATTACTCCATTAATTGGATGAACGTAAAGGGCCACCCCCAAGTCATTACGTGGCACTCTTTGTACTCCGCTTTCAGACCATAAAATATCTTCCCGCCATCCCGAGATGTGCCATACGCCGTTCAAGTTCAGAGCGTCGTTGCAAGGCCCACCTGGTATATTTTCCTCATTACTTCCATCGCTTTTACACCTTAGAATTTCCCCACTTGATAAACCTAGTAACCAACCATCATCTCCCTTGACAACCAAATCCAACTCGCCTTTTGTCGAAATACGACCTCGTGAAATTATGCTACCATCTGACCACTCCAGAGTAATCCATGATCCTGAAATACTCCAAATCCAAATACAGTTTTTTTCATTAATATTTGGATGAGGTCCCAATACAATAGTGTGAATCATTTCCGAATTTGAATATCCCTTTATCGCTTCCCAAGACAATTCGGGAATCCGCCAGATTTCTTCAGAATTGGAATCTATACAGTATATCCCTCGTTTATAATTAGAGAAACAAATCATCTGCCCTTCGGAGGTAATTCCTATGGGCTCTGCATCTAATTCATGGCTCCAAATAGAGCCAGCCACCGAACGATCAATTGTTCTGTCATTCTGTGAAAATCGTAATTCACTTTTATTTATTCCATTTTCAAATCCATTATCTATGGGTAACGCAGCCATTCTTGCTTGTCTCAGTTCATTTTCCACCCATGTGGCCACAAATAAATTATCACAAATCGTTGAATTAGTAATTCCAGAGGGGAAGGGGTTGGCGTAGTCCTCAATAATTTCCAAATTGTCTCTATCGATTCTACATATCTCTCCATCTACTCCGATGACTAGAATTAGATTTTCGATAAGGTGAATTTTTGTAGGGGGGAAAGGAATGGGGGGGAACTTCGGCATTATTTGACCCCCTCATGCGTTGTCTACTCTAGACTGAGTAAACCACGAGCAGCCTTAAGGGCGTCATCGAGGCCATCTGGGTTGGTCCCTCCTCCCTGGGCAAAAGTGGGTTTACCACCACCGCTGCCACCGATGTGTTTGGAAATGGAGTTTATTATCGAGTTCGCATCGTGTTTCTCTGAAGCGGCGCTATCTTCGGTAATAGCAACTAACAATTTACCTCCCCCATCACGGGTGCCAAGAATGGCTACTGTCGGTATGCTAGAATCTCTAGTCAATTCTTGGGCCATCCCTATTAGTTGCCGCATATCACCTGAGGATTGCATTACTACGTACCTAATACCATCTTTTTCGATACTATCATTTCCGCCCCCACTAGTACGAAGTCTAACTATTTCTGCCTCTAGGTTTTCGATTTGTTTTTTCTGACTTTTCCATTCATCAAAGAATCTCTGGATCGTTGCAGGTAATTCATCGGCTTGTACTCCTAGTACTTCAGAAGCCTCACATAGCAACCGCTCCTGAGTTCGCGCATGCTCCCTCGCCGTCTCCCCTGCCACAATCTGCAGACGCTCTACCCCATCTTGAACCGCACTGCTCCGGATTATCCTTACTTCGCCAATTTTACCGATTTTGTCATGATGCGTCCCTCCACAAGCCTGGACGTCATGTTCTCCGATTTTGATGACCCTAATCTGTTGATGTTTTGGCGGCCCGCCCTGATACAAATCAAATCCGAAACGTGCATCAGCATCAACTCTGTCTAGGACTAATTTTTCAACCGATAGATCACTTTGTATTATCTCATTCGCATGATCTTCTATTTCATCTAATTGTGATCTAGTTAGTCTTTCATAATGAGTGACGTCCAATCGAGCGTATCTTTCGCCCTTGTTACTTCCTGCTTGCCATATGTGGGGGCCTAGTATTTTTCTAGCTGAACCTCCAACAATGTGGACTGAGGTGTGGTGATCCATTAATTGAGTTCTACGAGCCGCATTTAATTGTCCAGTAACCGGACCTAATTCTAAATGGCCATTTGTTAAATGAATAATGATTCCCTCTTCAATTCTTGAGTCTAGAACATCAACAGTTTTCCCATTCCCGAGCGTCCCAAAGTCGCTCATCTGGCCGCCGCCTTCTGGGTAGAATAGGGTCCTATCAAGAACCATTGCGTGAGTCGGTGCTTCAGACACCTCACTTGATAGATTTAATGATGAAATTGAATCTTCATTCAACTCAAAGCAGGAAATAACTTGTGCTTTGAATTTGGTTTTAGAAGTATCATTGTAGTAATCCATTGAAGTGGGGGGGAGGTCATGATTTGCATTTAAGAGATTATTAGTGATATTCTCTTTGGCTAATTCCTTTGTTCTTATTGCATGTCTAGATGCCATGTCAGATGCTAATCCGACTCTTGCTGATAGTTTAGGCCAACCAATTTGGTTGGCTATCTGTACAACCATATCTGGTTGCAAACCTCTACTTTCTGCTAATTGAAAGTAGATTTCGTCCGGGATTTGATTACAATCATTCGAAATAGATTTCAAAGCAGTACGTACAGCCGCCTCTCCAGCTCTAATCATTTCTCGATATCTTTGTTCTTCGAGATTTAGGATAGTAAGAATCCCCTCTGGTGTTTGTGTGAATTTTCTACCGGGCAGATTGACTTCAAGATGGTGCTCTCCCAACTCCGCCAAAGTCTTATCAATTCCTAATTCATCAATCATTTTCAAAGTCCTTCTTGCTAACATCCTTGCCAAATATCCTGCCTTAACGTTCGATGGAACTAATCCATCCCCTAACATGTTACAAAGTCCGTGTAAATGGTCTGGTATCGCATAAATTGCTGAAAGTGGTTCGGTAATCGATTTCAATTCATCCAATGTGATATTTACTCCCCTTGATTGCAACCTCTCAACCAACTTATCATAGAGTGCAGAAACATCTGTGCCCACGTCTATGTTTAGAATTCCAGCAAGTGTAGATAACTCAGAGAGAAGTACCTCGGTGTCGATATGTTTCATCGAAGAAATGCGTTCATCAAGTCCAGATAATTCACGAAGTAATGAAACAGTCTCCGGATATATTGCCTCATATATTGTAGGGGTTCCTGCTGCAGCCCAACAGAATCTTTCAAGCCCATATCCCGTATCAATAATTTGCAATTCCATTTCACTATAACTGTCCCCCTTCACCTCAAAATCGCCATTAGGGTCTTCCTTTAGGTTCATGAAAACCAAGGTCGCTAATTCAAGCCCTCCAACTATCACCTCTAGTGCCGGGCCAGCATTGCCTCCGCCAGACCACGGATTTTCGACATAGGTGATTTCGTTTGAGTTGATTCCAAGGCCATCAACAAATAGTTCATCACATTGA